>JAYVZU010000222.1:0-5554 GCA_043783075.1 Rhodanobacteraceae bacterium | reverse complement strand
CGAGGTTCTTCGGGGTCCTTCGACTGCTTGACGCACGATGAAGCCGTGTGTCACTTCGCTCAGGATGACGGGTTTGTGGTTGTCGACGCAGCTTACTCCGGGACAGAGATGTGGCTGGGTGCGCCGGGGGCGGGCGGGTCGAGATCGAGCTCCCAGGTTTGGCCGATGAGGTCTTTGCCGAAGCTGTGGTGGCGCTCTTCGTGGACGAGGTGGAAGCCGGCCTTTTGATAGATGTGGCGGGCGGCATGGAGATCGCTCTGCGTCCAGAGGGTGATTCTGCAGTAGCCGGCTTGTTTGGCGAAGACGATGCACTCGTTGACCAGCGTTGTGCCGAGGCCGGTTCTGCGGGCGGTGGCTTCGACCAGCAGCAGGCGGAGCTTGGCGACGGTGGGACGGACGGGGTGCTGGACGAGGAGGATGTGGCCTATGGGCTGGGATTCGGCTTCAGCGATCCAACAGCGGTCGCGGGCGGGGTTGAAGTCGGCGAGGAAGCTGGTGGCGACGTTAGCGACGAGGAGCTCGAAGTCGGCGTTGTAGCCATATTCCTGTGCATAGACTGCGCCCTGGCGATGGATAACCCAGCCGATGTCGCTGGGCCGATGGGAGCGGAGCGTAATGTTTTTGGGGTCCATGGGCAATGGTGGCGGATTTTAGGACAAAAAGCAAAGAGTGAACGGAAGCCGAGATCTCGAGCTTTAAGCTTGCGAGCTGTGAGCTGACAGCTTGAGGCGGCTCCCTCGCAGCGGCTGGCGGTAGAATCGCTTTCTAGATGAGTCATTTGAGCGACGGTGGCGGGATGCTGGATCGGCTGGCGGCGGGGGATGTGAGGACGCTGGCTCGTGCGATTTCGATGGTTGAAGACGGGATGCCTGGGGCGGCGGAGTTGCTGGCTGCTTGCCGCAGGATTGGACGAAAAGCGCGGAAAATTGGGATCACGGGGCCGCCGGGTGCGGGCAAGAGCACGCTGGTGGATCAGCTGGTGGCGAAGTTGCGGGCGAGCGGCGAGACTGTCGGGGTAATCGCGGTCGATCCTTCCAGCCCGTATACCGGCGGCGCGTTGCTGGGCGATCGGGTGCGAATGCGTGGGTTTGCGGGCGATTCGGGGGTGTATGTGCGGAGTATGGCTTCGCGCGGGGCTTTGGGCGGGCTGGCGAGGACTGCGGCGGATGTCTGCACGGTGATGGAGGCGGCGGGGCGCGGGACGATCATTATTGAGACGGTGGGGGTTGGGCAGGATGAGGTTGGGATTGCCTCGCTGGCCGATGTCACCGTCCTGGTGTTAGTCCCGGGGCTGGGCGACGATGTGCAGAGTCTGAAGGCCGGGGTGATGGAGGTCGCGGATATCTTTGTCGTGAACAAGAGCGACCTGCCGGGGGCGGATCGAGTTGAGACAGAGATTCTGGCGATGCAGGGCTTGGGGGCTTATGACGAGCACTGGCTGCCGCCGGTTGTGCGGACGATTGCGAGTACGGGTTTAGGGATTGAGGCGTTGCTGGCGGCGGTGGATCGGTGTTTGGCTTCGGGGAAGAGGCCAAGACTTACCACGGATTTCACGGACAAAGTCGGATTAAGACTGGACCATCTGGGGATTGCGGTCCGCAGTATTGCTGCGGCGAAGGGGTTTTATGAGTTGCTGGGGATGACGGTTTCGCACGAGGAGACGGTGGAGTTCGAGCAGGTGAAGACCGCTATGCTGCCGATGGGCGAGAGCCGGATCGAGCTGTTGGAGCCGACTGCCGAAGACTCGACGATTGGGCGGTTTCTGGCGAAGCGTGGCGAGGGCCTGCACCATGTTGCGGTGCGTGTGACAGGGATAGACGAGCGATTTGCGGCAATGCAGGCTGCGGGGGTTCGGCTCGCTAGCGATGCGGTGCGAGTGGGAGCGGGCGGGCATCGGTATTTCTTTGTGCATCCGGCGAGTACAGGTGGCGTGCTGGTGGAATTGGTGGGGGAGTAGATGCGGCTTTTGCTGATCAATACCTGTGGTGCGGAGGGCGTGGTTGCGCTGGCGGAGGATTCGCATGTAGTGGCGGTGGAGTTGCTGCCGGGGCGGAGTTCGTCGGAGAACCTGTTGCCGGCGGTGCGGCGCTTGATGGAAGCGCAAAGCTGGCGGGTTGGGGAGTTAGCGGCGGTGGTGGTGGTGATTGGGCCAGGATCGTTTACCGGGGTTCGGGTGGGATTGAGCGCGGCGAAGGGGCTTTGCGAGGCGGGTGCAGTGGGGATGCTGGCGATGTCACGACTGGCTCTGGTGGCTGCAGCGGTCGAAAGCAGCAGCGGCGAGGTGCTGGCGGTGTTGGATGCGGGGCGCGGCGAGTATTTCTGCGGGCTGTACCGCGATGGATTGCGTGTGAGTGAGGAACTGCTGCGGGCTGAGGAAGTTACAGCTTTGAGGCAGGATTGGCGTGTGGTGACCTGCGAGGCGCGGGTGGCGGAGAGTCTCGCTGTGGGCGTAGATTTGGTGGCAGAGCCTGGTCCGGACGAGATGCTCGCGATGGCTCGTATCCGCATCCAAGCAGGGGACTGGAGCGATGTTGCGACCGTTGACGCGAACTATTTGCGGCGGACGGATGCGGAGATTCTGGTCCACGGCAGGTGACCATGACGACGCACAATTGGGAGATTCGCAAGGCAAAACAGGTTGATCTGGCGGAGATATTGTTGCTGGAGCGGGAGTCGCCGACGGCGCCGCACTGGTCGGCAGGGGAGTATGCGGCGCTGTTGCAGCCCGGGGAGAGTGTTCGCCGATGTCTGTTTGTGGCGGTGCAAACGGTTGGCCTGGGTGGGTTTTCCGTTGGCAGCGTGGTGGGGAGTGACGCGGAGTTGGAGAGCGTGGTGGTCCACGACAGTCTGCGGCGGCAGGGGCTGGGAAGCTCGTTGTGCCGGGCGATGATGGAGTGGAGTCAGCGGGAGGGCGCGGCGGCGATCTCGCTGGAGGTGCGGGCGGCTAGTCCCTGGGCTCTACGGCTATATGGTGGGCTGGGATTTGTGGCGACGGGGCGTCGGCCTCGGTATTACCAGGACCCGACGGACGATGCGATTGTGATGCGGTGCGTGCTGGGTGGCGTTGGGAGTGTAGTCTCCCGCTCATCGCAGGAGGCGCGATGAATGGGGCACGCCGAGTGATGTTTCGGTTGCCGACGTATAATGGGATGCTATGGTGAAGGACGGGATTTGGTACGGGTTAGGTCTTATTGCGGTCTCGGCGGTAGTGCTTTATGCGACTGGTTCGCCCAGTCTAATGGTCCCGCCGCTTTTGCTGGCTGCCTTTTTCCTGTGGTTTTTCCGGGATCCTAACCGCACGATCACGACGCAGCCAGGCGCGATCGTTTCGCCGGCTGATGGCGTGGTGACCGAGGCAGAGTGGGTGGAGACGACGCAGGGTAGCAAGCTGCGCATCAGCATCTTCCTGAATGTCTTCGATGTCCACGTGAATCGCTCGCCCATTGAGGGCACGGTGAAGCTGGTCGAGTATCGCGAAGGCGGCTTCATGAATGCAATGACGCCGGAGTCTTCGCTCGACAACGAGCAGACGTTGATTCAGATTCAGGGCGATGGTTACGAGGTTTCGCTGAAGCAGATCGCCGGACTTCTTGCGCGCCGGATTGTGTGCAACGTGAAGGCTGGAGATAAGGTCGAACGTGGTCAGCGCATTGGCTTGATCAAGTTCGGCTCGCGCTGCGATGTGTTGATGCCTGCGGAGGCGATGCTGAAGGTCCGCACAGGTGCGCGGGTCAAGGGCGGGTCGTCGATCCTTGCGATGTTGCCGGTTGAAGGCGAAGAGAGCTCGGCGGACGAAGTCTAATGGAGAACGCGAAGCCGGCCTCCGGGTCGAAGACGGATTCGGGCATGCATCGCCGGCGGCCTAGCCGTGGGATGTATGTGCTGCCGTCGTTTTTTACGTCGTGCAATATTGCGGCCGGGTTCTACGCGATTACGGAGAGCGTTCGCGGCACGATGGGCGATGCCGTTGCGTTTGACCACGCGGCGCTGGCGATCGGGTTTGCGATTGTCTTCGATAGCGTGGATGGTCGCGTGGCCCGGATGACGCGGACGACGAGCGACTTTGGCAAGGAACTGGATTCTCTGGCCGATGTGATTACGTTTGGCGTCGCACCCGCGCTGCTGGCGTATATCTGGGGCTTCCGGATGCTGCCGGCGACGGTGATGCCGATGCTGCGGGATAAGCTGTTGCCGCTGGGCGTGGTGGCTTGCTTTCTGTTTTTGATTTGCGGTGCGTGCCGGTTGGCGCGGTTCAATATCAGCGTGAATCCGCACCCGATGAATCCGGGGCGACCGGGCAGAAAATACTTTGTCGGCATGCCGATTCCGGCTGGCGCGGGTGTGATTGCTTCGGTCGTCCATTGCTTCAATGGGCAGTGGATTGAAGATCCGCGGATGTCGATTTTGTTTATGCTGCTGCTTCTGGGGACCGGGTTTCTGATGGTGAGTAACTGGCGTTTCTGGAGCGGGAAAGAGATCGAGTCGGGCAGCCGCATGCCGTTCCAGGTGGTGGTACTGCTCTGTTTCGGGATTGCGGTGATCTGGAAGTTTTCACAGTTGGCGCTGATTGCGATTGCCCTGGGGTATCTTGTTTCTGGCTTGCTGGCGCGGATTGCCTATGGATGGCAGCGTCGGCGGCGGTTGAGTGCGGATACGGGACAGGGTAGCTAAGGCGAATTTCCGGTTGGTTTCGAGCTAGAGACAACAGCAGATCCCTACGGGATGACAAGCAAAGATCAAGATTTCCCTGCAAACAAGAGCGCGAAGTTGCTCTAGGCAGATCGGAGTGGGTTGAGATGAAAGATGGAATGTACCGGATCGGTATTGTGGGTGCGGCGTCCCTGAAGGGGAAAGAGCTTGCCGAAGAGTTGCAGGATTCGCTGCTGGCGGCGTCGGACTTTGTGTTGTTTGATGACGAGGAAGTGGCCGGGCAGGTGACTGCTGTCGCCGATGAACCGGCGTTTATCCGGCAGGTTGAGGCGGGGTCGTTTGCGCGGATGGACTTTGTGTTCTTTGCGGGCGATAAGGACGATACGCAGGCGCACTGGCAGGCGGCTCGAAAGGCTGGCGCGAGTATTGTCGACCTAACGTATGCGCTGGAGGGCGAGCGCGGGGTTTTGGTGCGCGGGTCGCTGGTGCCGGAGTTGAATCTGGCGAAGAGCACGCGGCCGAATCTGGAGACGCCTGCGGTGGTTGCGGCGCATCCGGCGGCGGTGATGCTGGCGTTGATCGCAGCGAGGGTGCAGGCAGCGATGCCGGTGCAGAGTCTGGCGGCGACGGTGATTGAGCCGGCGTCCGAACATGGACGCGAGGCGATGGATGAGCTGCATCAGCAGACCGTGAATCTGCTGTCGTTTCAGAACCTGCCGCGCGAACAGTACGACGCGCAGGTCGCGTTCAACGTATTGCCGACGCTGGGTGGCGATGCGAAGGTGAAGCTGGCCGAGGTGGAGCAGCGGATCGCTCGGCACTACGCGCAGTTAGGCGGAGGCGGGTTGCCGTCGCTCGATCTGGAGCTGGTGCAGGCCCCGGTGTTTCACGGGTATGTCGCGTC
>JAYVZU010000221.1:0-1813 GCA_043783075.1 Rhodanobacteraceae bacterium | reverse complement strand
GGCGATGTAGCTTCCAGGTCGCGATCGGCAACACAATCACCAATAGAATCACGCTGATCGGCAGTGCCGGAGAGCGCTTGAATCCCTTCGGAAATAGCCCGTCCTTAAACCCCTCGAGCCGCCGTTTGAACAGGTTCAGGTATATCATGCCAATCCGTTGCTCTTCCAAGTGCGTTCCTTTCAGCTTCTCTGTCGAATCCATCGCGACAGACTGTGCGGCCCGATCCGTTCGGACACGTGTTCAATAGGACGGGACTAGCCGTCAACTAAGTTTACAAGCCTGCCAACAGTATCATCCCGCCGCCAAGATATTATCGGTGGGAATGTCGTCAACTTCCAAGTCGCCCGCTCCCGCCCGCCAAAACAAATCCGTACTTCACCTTACAATCATCCGCGAGGCCATCGTAACCTGCGAAGCTTGCCCTCGCCTGCGTACCTACTGCGCCGGAATCGGGGAAACGCGCAGACGTGCTTTTATCGACCAAACCTACTGGTCCAAGCCGGTTCCCGGTTTCGGCGACCCCCAAGCCCGGGTACTCATCCTTGGTCTGGCACCTGGGGCCCACGGCGCCAATCGCACTGGCCGCCCCTTCACCGGCGATGGCTCCGGCGACTTTATGTATCCCGTCCTCTACAATCTCGGCTTCGCATCCAAACCCCGCGCCGTAGCAGCCGATGACGGCATGAAACTCCGCCATGCATGGATCACTTCCGTAGTCCGTTGTGCCCCGCCCGGAGACAAACCAACACCCACAGAGATACGGAATTGCTCCCTCCACTTATCGGCGGAGATCGGGGCTTTGCCAAAAGTACGCATCGTCGTCTGCCTCGGCAAGATCGCCTGGGACGGCTATCTCGCGCACCTGATGCTAACCGGAGTGATTACCCGCCGTTCGCTCTATACCTTCAGCCACGGTTCAGAATACATCCTGCCCAATGGCCTGATTCTCCTCGGCAGCTACCACCCATCCTTGCGCAATACCAATACCGGACGCCTCGACAGCGTCATGTTTACCAGGGTTTTTGGTCGTGCCCGAGAGCTGGCAGGACTTTAAGGCTGAATCGGACTACGAAAGTGCTTTGTCTTCGGAGGTCCTCAAAACCACAACTGCCGGGGCAACAACCATTGAAATCAGAAGAATTGCGGTCAACATGTCGTGCATTGGATTCACCTCGCCTGCTCCCACATTTATCGGCAGGGTTAACCAATGTGTGAACAATCATGTCGTGAGTATTGAGCCGTATAGTAATCAGCGAGGTTCGCTGGCCGGCTTCACCAGTTGCTTCACAGAGATCGTCGGCGGATTCCGCTGCTGCAGCGTCTCCGACCCGCCACTCAGATACATCCGAAGCGATGGCTTCAACAGGTAAGCTTCCTGCGAGACTTTCAGCAGCGCCCCGGTCGGCACCTTTAGGTAGACAAACTCAAATAGCTTCGTCCTGAACGTACACTTCTGCGTCGGCATAGGTCGATCCGGACCGGTGATCGCATCCGACGGAATCAGAACTTCAAGTCTGCCCGGCCTTTTCCATCGAGCCGGCAGCGAGTGAAAGCCCGGAGCCACCCGCACCCGATTGCAACCCTCGTAAGCAAAGTTCACCGCCTGCGCTCCACCTTCCGGGGGAGTCACCAGATCGCCACGCCCGGCACCCGCTAGATCGTCCGGTCCGCCAAACGTCGTGTAGCTGCCACTTCCGCCGCACGGAATCCCCGTCTCGCCCGTGCTTCCACCCACATCGCCTCCAAAGCTCGGCACCGAGCCTGAACACCAGTTCGGCTGCATCCGAACCGTCGGATGCGTATCGTCGATCG
>JAYVZU010000220.1:0-16705 GCA_043783075.1 Rhodanobacteraceae bacterium | reverse complement strand
CGAAGCTGGTCTGCGGCGACACGATGAACTACTGGATTGCAGACCATCGCGAGTCGTTGCTGGAAGTGCTGAAGGAACTCGATGTGCTGCTGATCAATGACGGTGAGGTCCGGATGTTGTCGGGCGAGCACAATACTGTTCGCGGCGCCGAGAAGGTGCTGGCGATGGGACCGAAGTCACTGGTTGTGAAGCATGGCGAGTTTGGCGCGACGGCATTTTTCAGCAAGCGCGCGTTTCCGCACTCGGACGCGGCGACTAGGCCGTTCCGGGCTCCGGCGCTGCCACTTGCGGAGGTTGTTGATCCGACTGGTGCGGGCGACTCGTTCGCTGGCGGATTCTATGGCTATCTGGCGTCGCAGCCTGAATTGACTCCCGCAGCCTATCGGCGTGCGCTGTTTTATGGCGGCGTGATGGGCTCGTTTGCGGTGGAGCGGTTTGGCACGGAGCGTCTGCAGGATGTGCGGCAGGCCGAGATTGAAGATCGCTTCCGGTTGTTCAAGGAGATCTCGCATCTCGAAGAGCATCCTTCGCACGAGGTCGCGTGAGCGGTTCGCGTCGGCCACGCAGGCTAACCCCGACAGCGATGGAGATGCTGCCGGAGATCGCTCCGGGTATCCGGCCTGCGACCCGGCAGGAGACGCTGCTTGTTGGTATGGCAGCGGTGGTGGCGGGTTTTTTTGCGCTTTCGATCTCTGCTTCGCGCGGGCTGATGCTGCTGTATGGCGACGCTGTGGCGCATCTGGCGAAGGCTCGCGGGTTGGTCGATTCCAGCTCCCCGGGGCTTGGTCAACTTGGGTCGGTATGGTTGCCGCTGCCACACCTGCTTATGCTGCCGTTTGTGGGTCGCATGGATTGGTGGCAGAGCGGGATAGCAGGGGCCTGGCCTTCGCTGGCCTGCTACATCGTGTCTGTTATGGGGTTATATCGACTGGCTCGGCGGCTGGTTTCACCGCGCTGGGCGATTGTGGCTGCGGCATTTTTCGGGCTCAACGCGAACCTGTTGTATCTCTCGACCACCGCGATGACGGAGCCGCTGTTTCTGGCGATTCTGGTGTGGATGGTGCTGCTGGTGATGGAGTTTGCCGACGCGGTGCGCGAAGGTGCGACGCGCAAGGTTACCGGCCACATGCTGCTGCTGGGGTTCCTGGTGCTGGCGGCGACGATGACGCGGTACGACGGCTGGATTATGGGCGCGTCGGTTTGGTGCGTGGTGCTGTGGCATCTGGTGAAGGCTCCGGCGGTGGGCCGGCAGGTGGTGCAGGGTTTTGTGGTGTTTACGATTCTGTCGCTGGCTGGGCCACTGTGGTGGTTCTGGTTTGAGCACACCTACTCGCACGACTGGCTGGACTTTATGCGCGGGCCGTATTCGGCGGCGGCGATTGATCGGCGGACGTCGCCTCCGGGGGCGCACCATTATTTTGGTTGGCACAATCCTGCCTGGGCTTTGATGCTTTATGCACGCACCGCGCAGGTGGATGCTGCGGCGTGGGAGACGGGTTGGCTGGTCGCTGCTGCGGCGTTATGGGCGAGCTGGCAGGCGCTGCGTTCGAAGCTGAATAAGACGTGGCTGCTGCTGTGGGTTCCACTGCCGTTTTATGTGTACAGCGAGTCGTACGGCTCGGTGCCGATCTTTATTCCGCAGCTGTATCCGCATAGCTTCTATAACTCGCGTTATGGCATGGAGATGTTGCCGGTGCTCGCGGTGTTTCTGGCGTATGCGCTGGCGGAGTTGGTGACGCGGTTTGGCAAGGTAAAGTCGCTGGTGGAGCAGCTTGCACAGCCGCTGGCGGTGATGCTGGTGGTGATGAACACGATCTGGATGCTGCACGAGACACCGTTGGTGCTGAAAGAGGCGATGGTGAACTCACGGCCTCGGCTGGCGCTCGAAGATCCGCTCGCAAGGCAGCTTGTGACGTTCTCGCCGGGGCTGCCAATCATGATTGAGACCTCCGACCATGTGGGCGCGGTACAGCAGGCGGGGATTCCACTGCGGCAGACGATCAGCCCGAATGATTACTATCTTTGGAAGAAGGCGGTGGCATCGCCCGCTGAGGCTGCGGCGTATGTGGTCGCGATTGGCGATGACAGCATTGCGAAGGCCGTGAAGGCGCATCCGGAGGGGCTGACGGAAGTGAGCATTTTGTGTACGACGAATCAGCCGTGCGCTCGGATCTATCAATCGGATCGATACAAGAGCGGGCCGGTGCGGTGAGTGCGATGCAGTTGCCGGCTGAACGACAACTACTGAGATTCTGGCTTTGCCAGAATGACGTCGGTGGTAGGTTGGAAGGTGTAGGAAAAGGAAGACTGCGCCAACATCGCGTGCATAGCTATGGTTGATCCGATTCCGTTTCAAATTTCGCCTTTAGATTCCGTGATACCTGCTGGTGCGGTCGCTCGCCTGGTTACGGCGTCGCTGCTTGGTGGAGCCATTGGCCTGGAGCGTGAATGGCGGCACAAGGCATCGGGCCTCCGCACGAACATGTTGATGTGCCTGGCTTGCGCGTTGTTTACCGTGATGTCGATTGTGATGGCGGGCGCGTTGACTTCGAACAAGAGCCAGATCGCGTCGAACATTGTGCAGGGTGTGGGCTTTCTTGGTGCGGGGCTGATCCTGCACACGCGGTCGCAGGTCCTGGGATTGACGAGTGCAGCGACGGTGTTTACGGTTGCTGGCATTGGGATGGCCTGCGGCGCGGGGCTGTATATGGAAGCGATTGCGGCGACGTTGATTGTTCTGGTTTCCCTGCAGTTCATCGGGATTATGGAGCACAATTTGCCGTGGAAGCAGTCTGTATTGCTGTACGAGATTCGCGGCCAGGATAAAACGATCATGTTTGCGGCGCTGCTCGGAGTGATGGATCAACATCGCATTCGGATGAACGTAGTGGAGCGCGACTCATTCGGAGCGATTGAACGGGTGACGTTTACGGTGACTGCGACACGCAAGAAGCATGACGCTCTGCTTATGGATTTGAAGCAGTGTGACATGACGGATCAGGTAATTTCTTTCCCGGACGTCGATCAGGATTAAGAGAAGAGAGAAGACGGAATGATGAAGTTTGTGAAGGCTCATGCTTGTGGGAACGACTTTTTGATTTTAGAAGAGACGCTGGCGAACCGGAATCACGCGGAGTTGGCGAAGCGACTTTGCTCGCGCAACACCAGCATTGGTGCGGATGGAATTGAGTTTCTGGAGCGGCGCGCGGATGGCTCATTTTTCCTGAGGCTATTTAATGCGGATGGCAGCGAGGCGGAACTTTCGGGCAACGGGACGCGTTGTGTGGCGGCTTGGCTGGCGTATAGCGAGGGGCTGACGGAGGTGTCGCTGGGGACGCACGGCGGGGTGCGGACGTGTCGCGTGATGTCGTCGAAGGGTGGGACGTTTGAGATTGAGAGCGGCATGGGTGTTCCGCGCGTGATGCCGCGGGCGATTGTGGTCGATGGCGTCGGAACGGTGGAAGGCGCGATGGTGAATGTTGGGAACCCGCACTATGTGTTGTTTGTCGATACGCCGGATTTTAGTGCGCATGGGCTCTCTTGGCAGGAGCTGGGCGGAAAGATTGCGACCAGTCCGCTGTTTCCGCATGGGACGAATGTCGAGTTTGTAAGGGTGGAGTCGCCGGAACAGATTGCGTTTCGGATCTACGAGCGCGGGTGTGGGCCGACGACTTCTTCGGGCACCGGGACGTGTGCTTCTTCGACTGCCGCGATCTCGATCAAGGATGCGGCTCGGGAGTTGACGGCAGTGGCTGAGGGCGGGGCTCAACGCGTGGTTTGGCCGTCGAATGACGCGCAGATGATGCTGACCGGGCCGGCGGAGATTATCTGCGTGGGCGAGGCACTGCTGTGAGCCTGACGAAGCCGAAGGCGATAGGGCCGGGGGCGATGCTGGGGCTGGTTACGCCGGCGAGTATCGTCAGGCCGGAGCTGGTGCAGGATGGGATTGCTGCGCTGCATGGAATGGGTTATCGGACGAAGCTGTTTGCTCATGCGCTGGATGCCGGGCCGCTAAACTACGCGGGGGGGCGTGAGGATCGGGTGGCGGATTTGCATGCGGCGTTTACCGATCCGGAGATTGACGCGATTGTATGCACGCGCGGCGGATGGGGTGCGGCGGAGCTGTTGCCGCTGCTGGATACGGGGTTGGTGCGGGCGAATCCGAAGGCGTTTCTGGGGTACAGCGACATTACCTCGCTGCATATATGGTTGCAGCGGGAGGCGAATCTGGTGAGTTTTCAGGCGCCGATGGTGGCTTCGGATTTTGCGAAAGGTCTGCCTGATCTTGTGAGCTGGACGGCTGCGCTGACCCAGGATCAGCCTTGGACGTTGGGGAGTGAGGCTGGGTTGCGGGTGCTGCGGCCGGGGATCGCTAAGGGGACGCTGAGCGGGGGTTGTATTTCGATTTTTACGGAGGCGCTGGGGACACCTTATGGGGCGCTGGCGCATGCGGTGGATTCGATTTTGTTCTTTGAGGATATCGGGACGAAGCCGTACCAGTGGGATCGGATGCTGCTGCATGTGAGGTATGCCGGGCTGCTGGAGCGGGTGCGCGGGATTGTGTTTGGGGATATGGCGCAGTGCGTGGCGCCGGAGGAGTTTGCGTTGGTGGAAGAGACAATTCTGTATGCGCTGCGAGACTTCGCGGGGCCGATCGGGATTGGGCTGCGGAGCGGGCATGTGGATGGGGGCAATATCACGCTGCCGATGGGCGTAGAGGTCGAGCTGGACTTCAGGGATTCGGCGAATCCACAGATGAATTTTGTCGAAGGCGCGATAACAGTCTAACCTTGAAGGTTGAGTCGAAACGAAATACTGAGATTCTGGCTTCGTCAGAATGACGGCTTCGAGGAAGCGGGAGACGGTTGGGCAAGCACATACATTTGATCGGGATTTGCGGGACGGCGATGGCGTCGCTGGCCGGGATGTTGCAGGCTATTGGGCACCGGGTTACGGGTTCGGATTCGGTGGCGTACCCGCCGATGAGCGACCAGTTGGCGGCGTGGGGGATTCAGGTCTTCGACCGCTACGATGCGACAAATTTGGACGAGCGGCCGGAGCTTGTGGTGGTCGGGAATGCGATCTCGCGGGGCAACCCGGAGCTTGAGTTTGTGCTCGACGAGCGGATTCCGTTTACGTCGATGGCGGCTCTACTGCATGACGAGTTTTTGCTGGGGCGCGAGTCCCTGGTGGTTGCGGGAACCCACGGCAAGACGACGACTACGAGCATGCTGGCGTGGATTTATGAAGTGGCCGGGCAGGAGCCTTCGTTTCTGATCGGCGGCGTGGCGGAAAACTTTGGGACGAGCTTCATGGTCAAGGCGACGAATCCTTTTATTTTGGAGGGCGATGAGTATGACACGGCGTTCTTCGATAAAGGGCCGAAGTTCATGCACTACTTTCCGGATGCTGCGATTCTGACGCATGTGGAGTTTGACCACGCCGATATTTATGACGATTTGCGTGCGGTGAAGACGGCATTCAAGCGGATGGTGAACCTGATTCCGAGGCGGGGACGGCTGATTGCGTTCGACGGCAATGAGAATGTAACCGAATGTGTTGCAAAAGCATTCTGTGCGGTCGAACGGTATGGGAAGTCGCCGGAGTCACACTGGCATTTGAGTGAGATCGCACATGCTGATGGCGGAGTGCAGTGGAAATTGGAGCGGGGCGGGGAGTTTTTTGCGAACCTGACGTTGCCCATGCCGGGCGAGCACAATGCGTTGAACGCTACGGCGGCGGCGGCGCTGGCAGCGGGACAGGGGATTCCGGCGGCGTCGATTGCGGAGGCGCTGGCTACGTTTCGCAGCGTGAAGCGCCGGCTCGAGGTTCGGGCCGAAGTGAATGGCGTCACGATCATCGACGACTTTGCGCATCATCCAACAGCGATCCGCGAGACGCTGCGTGCATTGCGTCATGCGTACCCGGGACGGCGGCTCGTGGCTATTCTGGAGCCACGATCGAATACCTTGCGCCGCAATGTGTTTGAAGACGCGCTGGTCGAGAGCCTTGCACTGGCGGATGAAGTTTTGCTGGCTTCGGTGTTCAAGTCGGAGAGTATTCCGGAGGCCGAGAGGTTGGCTCCGGCGAATGTTGCGGCGAGGCTGCGGCAGCGGGGAACACCTGCAGAGGCGTTGGCGGATGCGGCTGCGATTGTCGCCGCGCTGGCACCAAAGCTGCAGCCGGGCGATGTGGTGGCGATCATGTCGAACGGCGGCTTTGGCAACATCTATCACCTGCTGCCAGAGGCCATTGCGGCGTTGCATGGGGCCGCACGATGAACACGACTCGGAATGCCTTTGCGACGCTGAAGCTGCTCGTGGTTTACATCACGCTGGGCCCTTTGACCGGGCTGGTTGGTATCCCGTGGACGCTGCTGACGAAGAATATTACGTGGCTGTACTGGGCTTCGATGTGGGTGACACGGGCCGGAATTCGTGCCGCTGGGATCAAGGTACGGCATGTTGGGTTTGAGAATATTCCGACGGATCGTGCGTGTATTTTTATGTGCAATCACGTGTCGAACCTTGATCCACCGATTCTGGTTCCGGCGATTCCGACGCGCTGCTCCGTGCTGCTGAAGAAGGAACTGATGAACATACCGATTCTGGGGACCGCGATGACGATGGGCGGGTTCATTCCGGTGGAGCGCGGGCACCGGCGGGATGCGGCGCAGGCCACGGTTGCGGCGGCAGGGAAAGCGATTCGGGATGGGCTGAATATCGTTGTGTTTCCAGAGGGGACGCGGGCGATCGACGGTCGCCTGTCCACCTTCAAGAAGGGGCCGTTTTTCCTGGCGATGCAGACCGGAGCGCCGATCATACCGGTGGCGATTTCAGGCACGGAAACGATGATGCGGAAGGGCAGTTCGCTGGTGACGCCGGGTGTTGCGACAATCGAGATGCTGCCGGTGATCGAGGCGAAGGACTACGCGTCGCGCGAGGCGTTGATGAGGGCCGTGCGCGAGGCTATTGCGGCGGCTCTACCGGATGCGATGAAGCCGGTAGAAAGCGCTACTTGATGTAGGCGTTGAATCCGTCGGAGAGCAGCTTGGCCTTCATCACTTCGGCGTCTTTGCGGGTGGCGAACGGGCCAACTTGAACATGCAGTAGTTTGTCGGCTTCGGTGCGGATGTTGACCACGTAGCCGCGCCGCTTGAGGGTGGATGCGATGAGGTCGGCGTCCTCCTGATGCGAGACTGCAGCTACCTGAACGACCACTGTTCCTACTCCGGCGACGGGCATGGGGACGGCCGAGGCGGCAGGAACGGCTGCTGGAACCGGTGCGACTGGAGCGGGGAGCTTGGCCTTCAACGCTGCATCGTCAGGTTCGGCGGCGTTTACGGTGGCTTTCGCGGGTTGGGCGTCAGACTTTGCGTTTGGTGGGGGTGTTATTGCAAAATCTGCCGCGGTGGCTGCGGTTTTCCCGGGGGTAGCGGAACCGATGGGGCTACCGGGCGCTGGCTTGAAGGCATTGAAGCCGGTATTGGACGTGGGTGCTGTTGCCAGGATCGCAGGCGCGGCACCGGAGTGCTTGCTGCCGAGCGAATATCCAAAGCCGAAGAGCACCGCGCCATAGACGGCGAGGGTGAAGAAGATGAGCAGAATCATGGTGGTGCCGAGAGTGATCTCGCGGTCCGTGCCATGATTGCGGCTGCTACGTTCTTCCTGGTCGTCGGTGTCGTCTAAAAGCGGGTTCACGTGCGAGGTCCTGACAGAGCTGTGGGATGGGCGTAGCGGGAATGAGTCGACACCCGAATTAGAAGCGCAGATAGAGGCCTATACCCGGCTGGGTTGTGACGGAGCGGGCACCGGTGGCGAGGTAGTTTTGGTTGAAGTCTACGGCACCGAAGAAGGTCTGGCGGAAGTAAGCGCGAACGCCAAAACGATCCTGCGAGAAGCCCTGTTCCACGCCGACCGTGTAGTAAAAGCCAGTACGAACTTCGGGGGGAAGGCCTTGACCGCCGCCGCTGGTGGGCTTGAACTCAATTGCGCCGAGACCGCCGCCGCCAAATGTCCTGAGGTTGCCAAAGGTGGGGCCGTGCGCGATGTATCCGAGGCTGTACTCGGTGACCTTGCTCTGTACTCCGAGGACGTAGGGAGGCTGGGTGGTCAGGATTCCGCTGCTGACTTTGAAGGTGTCGTTGATGCGGGCGAAGCTGTAATTCAGCTCTAAGCCGATGAGTGGCGACTTGATGTAGCGGAGCTGGACGAGGGTTCCGATTGTGTTGCTCGGAACCGCTGCGACGGTCTGCTTCAGGTAGTTGGTGCCGGAGTTCGAAGGCGTAAATTCACCAATACCACTGACGCCAAGGTCAACTTTTTCCATCTCGCGACTGAACGCGGAGGTTGCGGTCTGGGCAGCGGCGGAGGCGCATACTGCGATCGAAAATACAGCGGCCCAAATCGACTTCCGGCTCGTTACCCGGCAGATTGCATTGATCATGTAGAACGAACTCCCTTACCCAAAAAATGCTGTGTAATCAGTCTACCTTGCGGAACTGCTCTATGCGGGGCCGGAGTCAACCAGCAATTCCTGTCCTTGGACGCTGCGAACGATAACGGCAGCTCCGGCGGGTTGGAAACCTCCGCTCTGGAGGGTTGCGGGCCAGAGTTCGCCCAGCACCTCGATTTGGCCAGAGGGGGATAGTGGCGTGAGCGCCACTGCGATATTTCCGACGAGAGCCTGGGGGCCGACGAGAGCTTTGTTTTGACGCGCGGCGAGCGCAATCCGCACTAGCCAGGTGGTGACTCCGCTGAAGATCATCGCAGAGGCGATTGCAACTGCGAAGTGCATAGGGGGCGAGGTTACGAGGTTTGAAAGGCCAAAGCTAAGGAAAAGTGTTCCCGCGATCTCAACTAGTCCGCGCCCTCGAAATGTATAAGCAAGACCGACCAGAGCGACGCCGACCAGAGAAGCCAGCACTGCGGGCAGGCGAAGCGGAAGGTGACCAAGGCCGTACAGCGCAAACATCATGAGCAAGGCGCCGAAGCAGCCGAGGATTACGGTGCCGGGTTTGTTGAACTCGGCGTATATGAAGAGGATTCCGCAGAGGAGCAGGAGGATGGCGTGATCGGGATTGGCAACGAAGGCGAGCAGTGCGGCGTTGGGCGGGAAGCTCATGGAACAGGCTGTCCGCGGCCCAGCAGGGCCTGGCGCATGCCCATCGCGGCTGGGTTGCTGGGCTCGATGTGCAGGGCGTGGGAGACGTTGATCGCGGATTCGGCGAGCTCGTTCTTCTGCAGGTCGAGACGAGCGAGTACGAGGTAGGCGTTTACGTTCGGTTTCAGGGTGATGGAGGCCTGTGCCTCGTTGCGGGCGGCATTTTCGTCTCCACTTTGCTCGCGGACCTGCGCGAGTCCGGCGTGGCCGATCGAACTACTGGAGTCGGCCTGAATGGCTGAGTTGAACTCTTCTTCCGCCTCGGGGAGCAGCCCCTGGGCGAGATAGTCGTGGCCAAGTTTGGTGTACTCGATGGCTTGCTGTGCGGGGGGCAGGGTGGCGAGGCGGATTGCGCGGATCTGGTCGAGCTCGAAGGTGGCCTGACGGAAGCCGGCCTCGGAGTAGGTGCGGCGGAGCCTCGTGGTGGGGTCAAAGCCGGAGCTGGGTTTACCAGGCTGTGCTTTGCTGGCGGCGATCAGGGTGCGCAACTCGGCTGCTTCGGAGTCGTTCGCCTTCAGCTTCAGAGTTTGATCGACCTCGCGCTGGGCATCGGGGACATCGCCGCGATGGAAGTAGGAGATGGCGAGGTTGAAGTGGTAGTCAGCGTCGTTGGGGTCTGTGGTGGAGGCTCGCTGGAATAGGACGGTGCCGTCTTTGCCCTGCCGGGATTGCGCTACGGCCTGGTCGTTGACGACTTCGGGAAGCGGCAGGCGGGAGGCTACGAAGGCGAACGCGGCCTCCGCCTCGGCGTATTTTGCGTTGTTGAAGCGGGCCAGGCCGCGGTAGAAGTTGGCTTCGAGCGCGACGCGGTCGGTGCGCGGGACCTTGGCGAGGACGGCGGCAGCCTGGTCGAACTCGCGGTCGGCGTAGAGTTCTTTGCCGAGGGCCAGTTGGGCGGCAGTGTAGCTGGGCGACTCCTGCACCGCGGCCTGCAGGCGCTTGGTGCGCTCTTGCGGGGTTGCGGCGGAGATACCGCGGATGTAGTTCTCAAATGATGTCAGCTTGATGCCGTTAGACGCGGAGAGGAAGGTCTGTTCGGCGACCGAAAATTTCGGGTTGATCGATTTGCAGATCTTCCAGGCGACGGCGTTTTCGGCGTCGAATAGGCGTGCGAGGTCGGCTGATTCTTGCAGGGGGGACGAGAGTTTTAGCTGGTTGATGTCGAGGATCTGGGCCTGGACTTTGATCTTTCCGGCATCGACGTTGAAGCTGCCGACGATGACAAACCCGGCGTCGAGCGTTTGCGCGATGCGGATGGTGGTGGCACGCGAAGGTTTGAAGTCGGTGGGCAGGCCGAGGTGGTCGAGAGCGTAGACGCGGTCGTCGCGGGTGATGGTGAGGAAGCCAGCGGATCCGAGGCGCTGATTGAGGGTGTCGGGGAAGGAATCGGACATCCAATTGAGGGTGGGCTGGCCGGAGCGGTTCTCAAACGGCAGTACCAGCACGACTCGCTGGCCCGGAGCAGGGGCGTTTGCAGTCGCGGAGGACTGGGAGTGGAGGCACGCGGAGGAACACAAAAACAGGGCAAACAGGCGGAGGAAGGCAGACTTCAGCACAGGCTGATTATAGCGATTGGGCGGGGTCTATGGCCGGGGGAGCAGAAGCTGCGCTTCTTCCGAGCGTGGGAAGCGGATGACGGCGGCCCACTCGCCGTTGCTGTAGCCGCGCCAGACGACCTGGCCCTGGAGCATTGCGGCGGTGGCGTCGGGCGAGAGGTCGCGATGGAAGTCGAAGTATTGGGTGTCGGCAGACTCGCTGACCTGGCCAATATTGAGCCAGCCGAGGCGCGGGACCCACTTGGTGGAGAAGACCAGCGCGGTGTCGTAGGCACCGGGGTCGGCGGCGGCTTTTTGGACCTGATCCGCGGAGAAGTTGTCGATGGCTACGATTTTGATTGGCTTACGGGTGTAACCGAGTTCGGGGTGCTCCATCTCGGCGGTCGCGGGCCAGGCGCTAAGGACGGTCGCGTAGGGATATTTCTGCTGGATCAGAGCGATCGCCTTCTGGTGTAGCACGATCATGTCGGCGTAGGTGAGGTTGTCCTCGGGCGCGATAGAGTAGGGCGGGTTGATCCAGAGGCCGACGAGGAAAGCGGCGGTGGTAAGGCCGGTGAGAGGCCAGAGGATCTTGGCGCGGGTCGCCCAGATTGCGACGCAGACGAGCAGAATGAGCGGGAAGAGTGGGAGCAGGTAACGGGTGAGCAGCGCGCCGCCGAGGATGGAGAACGCAATCGCGTTACCCGCGACTACGACGGCGATTGCGGTGAGCGCAGGGCGGGTGAGGGCTTTGGTTGCCGGGATGACGCGGGGCATCAGGACCACGGCGAGCGTTGCGACGACCGGGACGTACATATTCATGTGGATCGTCAGGTGGACGAAGCGATGCCACAGGCTGATGAGGACGCGGATGACGCTGAGGTTGGCCGTTGCGTTGTAGCGGAGGAACTCGGGATTGCCGAAGATGAAGCCGGTCTGGTAGCGGTGATAGACGTACCAGAGGACGAGGGGGGCGATCGGCGCGAAGAGCGTCGAGAGCCACGGGATGCTGGCGGAGGACTCGGGGTTATCGCGGTCGGTGAGGAGAAGAACGATCTCCCAGACGCCGAGCGTGACCGGGGTCACGATGGCGGTTTCTTTGGAAAGGGCAGCGAGTGAAAAGAGGATTGCGACGGCTGCGAGTCTCGGCGGGGTGCATGGCGAGACGTATCGCTCGAAGTAGAAGGACAGTGCCCAAAGGGTGAAGGCGGCGGCGAAGATGTCGGCGTGGGCGAGGGTACTCTGCGCAAACCAGACCGGGTAGAGCGCGGTGAGCAGGGTGACGACTGCCGCGATGACGGGGCCGGAGAGCGCGCGGGCCAGACGGAAGACTCCGAGCAGAGCGGCGGCGGAGATCATGCAGACGAACGCACGGGTCCACTCAATCGAGAGACCCGACATCTTCCACCAGCTGGCGAGCAGGATGGATGGAAGGGGCGGGTGAGCGTTCGAGAGGGTGGAGTGCGGGATGAGACTGCCGGTGCGGAAGAAATCCAGCGCCGCAGGGATGTAATAGCCGGCCTCGTCCCAGAAGTAAGGAAGCTTGAGCAGCGACCAGTGCGAGGCGTAGATCGCTACAAAAAACAGAGGGTAGAGAATCCAGAGTGGGAGTGGGCGATCCACTGGAGCCGCAACTTCGGAAAACTTGTGTCGGGCTGCCAGTGGAGCCTCCGAATTAGTGGACCGGGCCGCCGGTAGCCTGGGGTTCGAGGGCAAGCTTGCCGAAGGTCTGTTCGTACTGAGCCAGGTTGTGGCCGAGAACGTTCCAAAGAGCCTTGGCCTGCTGCGGGCTGAGATAGACGCCCTGGAAGTTCATCAGGTTGACGTGGTCTGGCGCGTCCTGCTGCATGGTGCCGAAGATGAGCTGGAAATCCCAAACGCTCATTTTGACCTGTACGCTGTTGGCGTAGCTGTCGCGGTAGGTTTCGGTCTGGGTGAGGCGAATTTCAGGCTGGGACTGTTCGTGCTGTGGCTTGTTCTGGCTCATGGGTTTCCAATGCTCGGGGATAAGAATGTTTGGTGCGGAAGAGGGGACTTGAACCCCTACGCCTTGCGGCGCCAGATCCTAAGTCTGGTGCGTCTGCCAATTTCGCCACTTCCGCATTGATACAAGGCAGGTTGTTCCGACGTTTTGCTACGATCCGCTTGTTAGGATTCAAGCGCCACGTCATAATCATTGTACTGTGTTCGGTTGGCTGAGCAAGATTCTGTTCTGTGGCTTTGTCGACTTCTGTGTCGTGGATATAACTGCCAGCCGTGAAGAGGGTAATGAAAACCTTATCCGCGGGTGAACTAACGGGAACCCGGGTTAAAAAGAGTGCTGAAAAAGGTTGATTTTGGTCCCGAAGCATTCCCCGGTGGCTAAAGCCGGGTTGATTTTGCTCCACTTGCGGCGCGGCTGAAGCCGTGCCCTTTCAAAGCTGGGACTTTTCCGCAATCTCTTGAAGGCTTGCGTCGCCAATGTAAGGTGTTTATGCAAATGTAGGTCTTGATTGGCTTTAGACATTCTTTCGAGGCGATTCCTTCCGGTGGATTTGGCGGGACCGCAGCGGGCAAGACTAGAAATACAGGAGGCAGTTCAGTGGCCAAATATAGATCAACCCATCAAGCAAATTGCGCCATACGGCGGAGTGTTGTGGCATTTGGAATAGCTCTGGTGATTGCGGGTACATCTGGTTTCGCGCAAAACACCTTGCCTGCGACCTGCAATAACCCGTTCACTCCGCAGCAGGAGGTGACGGAAGGCGCGAAGGTGGCCGCGCAGGTCTATCAGCAGATGCCGGTGCTGCCGGAGAATGATCCGGTTTCGCAATATGTGGCACAGCTTGGGGCGCATGTGGTCTCCCACGCTCCTGGGCAAAAGTGGCCTTATACGTTCCATGTTGTGGCGAGCCCGGACATCAATGCGTTTGCATTGCCGGGTGGATCGATCTTCGTCAACGTTGGAACGCTGCAGGCCGCGCAGACCGAGGCGCAGCTTGCCGGGGTTCTGGCGCATGAGACTTCGCACGTTGTGCTGCGGCACTCGACCTGCAATATGAAGAAGCAGCAGACGACGAATCTGTTGGCTGGCGTGGGCTCGATTGCTTCGCGAATCCTGCTTGGAAGCGGATCGGCTGGGCAGCTTGGCGAGGCGATTATTGGTGCGAGCAATGGGCTGTATGGGCTGCGTATGTCGCGCGACGACGAGAAGCAGGCAGATCTTTTGGGGACCCATATTATGTACGACACTGGATACGATCCTCGCGGGCTGCCGCAGTTTTTTGAGATCATTCAGGCGAAGTATGGGGCGGGTGGGTCGCAGTTGCTGACCGATCACCCCAATCCCGGCAACCGGACCGAGTATGTCGACGCAGAGATCGCCAAATTGCCTCGGCTTTCGAACCCGATCGTGACGTCGGCGGCGTTTACGCGGATGCACTCTGCGGCTGTACAGTCGCGAACGTTTACGGCGCAGCAGGTGAAGGACGGCGCGTGGAAGTCTGGCAGCTATGCGGCTGGACCGGGACAGTCCGGACCGGGACAGGCTGGGACTGTTGCGGTTAGCCAGGATGGGCAAGCTCCAAATCAGCCGGGATCTCCGACCACGGCACAGTATGGGGCTGACGGACCGGTGGCGCTGACTCGCGCGCAACTGGGTGTCGGGGCGCGGATGACGACGCTTCGGGCACTGACGTTTCAGATCAATGCGCCGGCAAACTGGCAGGCGGCGTCGGGCGCAAATGGGAGCGGCACGGTGGCTCCGGTTGGCGGGGTTGGGGCTTTCGGATTGGTCTATGGGGCTGTGATTGGGAAGGCTCAGGCGAATTCAGTTGCTGACGAGGATTCGCTGGCGATTGCCACGCAGAAACTTGCCCAGGAGATTAGCCAGGAGAACGGCGGCTTGCGGCAACTCACGTTGATTCAGTCGATGAATCTGAATGGCAAGCTGGCGAACGGCATGGAACTCCGTGGGCGGTCGCCGCTGGTCGAAAATGGGGCGGCTATTCCGGAGCATGAATGGCTGGTCGCCATGCCGACCAGCGACGGCGACCTGCACTACATCATCTTTGTTGCGCCAGAACGCGATTTCGCGGCGATGAAGCCGATGTTTCAGACGATGGTGAACAGCTTCAGGCCACAGTAAGTTGTTCGACAGCGGCTTCAGCGGTTAGCGAAAAGGCTTCGGCGAGCAGGCTGTAGCTGCGGAGGCGGGCGGCGTGGTCGTGGGTGATGGTGTTGACCACCAGTTCGCCGATGTTCAGCTTGCCGGCCATGTCGAGTAGAGCGGCTTTGACCTTGTCGGGGGTTCCGACGACGTAGCGTGGGAATTCTGTGATGTCGGTGATGGCGGGGCCGAACTGGCCGTACATTCCGGCGAGTTCCGCGACGGCTTCCGATGGCGTGGCGACGGGGCGACGGTCGTTCTGGCGGATGCGCAGTTGTAGCAGGCGGACGGACTGGAAGAGTCGCTCGGCCTCGGCTTCGGTCTCGGCGCAGATGACGCCGATTGCAGCGAGGGCTTCGGGTCTCTCGCGCTGGGATTCCTTGAGGGCGGAGTGGGTTCGGAATTCAGCTTGATATTGGGAGATCGCGGCGCGGGTGTTCTCTGCGGAGAAGAAGTGTGCGAAGGCGTAGGGCAGGCCGAACTGCGCTGCCGCCGATGCGCTGTAAAGGCTGGAGCCGAGGAGCCAGATGTCCGGCGAGCCGGGGGAATCGGGCGAGACCAACACGCGGGAGAACGGGTGGTTTGCCGGGAAGCCGTGGTGCAGGAAGGCGATCAGTTCGGCGAGTTGGTCGGGGAAGTCGTCGACTTGGGGTGAGCCAGACTGGCCGCCACGATAACGA
The DNA here is from genome assembly GCA_043783075.1 of Rhodanobacteraceae bacterium. Lineage (GTDB taxonomy): Bacteria > Acidobacteriota > Terriglobia > Terriglobales > Acidobacteriaceae > Edaphobacter. The sequence continues at coordinate 1,181 of JAYVZU010000220.1, read as the reverse complement.
CGGAGAGCTGCCGCCTCGATGGGACCGCCACCGGGAGCGCGGCCGATGCCGAGGTCGACGCGGCCGGGGTAGAGGGTGTGCAGGGTGCGGAAGGTCTCGGCCACCTTGAGCGGGGTGTAGTGCGGGAGCATGATGCCGCCGGAACCGATGCGGATGGTCGAGGTTTCGGCCCCGATGCGGGCGAGCATGATCTCTGGCGCGGTGCAGGCGATGAGCTCCATGGCGTGGTGCTCGGACATCCAGAAGCGGTTGTAGCCGAGGGATTCGAGGTGCTGGGCGAGGTCGATTGAGTTGCGAAGGGCCTGCGCGGGAGTCGAGCCGGAGGGGACGGGGGACTGGTCGAGGATGGAGAGGCGAAGGGTTGCTGGGGTGCTCACAATATGTTGGATGACTAAAAGCCCTGTTAAGGCGCGCAGCTGCCAAATCTGGTCGGTGCGAAAAACGGCGGAGTCTGGAATAAAAGCCGCTTCCCGGACGTTAAGTGATTGTGTGGGTCGGTTTGCTTCACCAAACCTATATGCCACATCTGATACCCTTTCGTAGCTGCAATGTGGTAGAACCAACGGACGCGAACGTTAGTGACGGTGCGTCTTGCTCCGACGGACTAAAGCAAATTTAGTATCGGCCTACGGCGCAAGACAACAGCAGATTCCTACGGGATGACAAAAAGAGAAACAGAAGCGCTCTATAGCTGCAGTCATGCGCGTAGAGCTTGATTCACTAGAAACAGGAGAAAAAATGGCACAGGGAACTTGCGATATCGGTCTGATCGGCCTCGCCGTGATGGGGCAGAATCTGGTTTTGAACATGAACGACCACGGCTACTCGGTTGCCGTCTTCAACCGCACGACCTTGAAGGTCGATGAGTTTCTCGCCGATGAGGCGAAGGGTACCAAGGTGGTCGGTTGCCACACGATTGAAGAGATGTGCGCGAATCTGAAGACACCGCGCCGCGTGATGATCATGGTGAAGGCCGGCGACGTCGTCGACCAGACGATCGACCAGATCGTGCCGCACCTCGAAAAGGGCGACATCATTATTGACGGCGGCAACTCGCTGTTTACGGACTCCAACCGCCGGACGAAGGACCTTGCAGCCAAGGGAATCCTATTCATCGGCACTGGTGTTTCGGGCGGAGAAGAGGGTGCGCGTTTCGGTCCGTCGATTATGCCGGGCGGCAA
>JAYVZU010000219.1:0-16775 GCA_043783075.1 Rhodanobacteraceae bacterium | reverse complement strand
TCGCAGGCTACAGCGGATCACTTCTGCAAACCACCCCAATCACCCTCATTGTCCAGTAACCGCAAAGCATACCAAATAAAGGGGGACCGGCTTGCCGGTTCCCCTTTACTTCACCCTCGTCGGATCCCAACCATCTGACCTATTCAATCACGCCTTCGTCAGCGGCTCCCTCTCGCCCTTATGCCACTCCGACCAGCCCGTCGGTGGTTCTGCTTGCAGTCCAGCTCTAGTGGAAATCATGCGAACTAATGGCCAGGGTCTGGTCGGTGAGAGCTTCAAGGTGGGAAGCCTTCACATGGATTACGCCGTCTTGATTTTGCAGAAGACCCTTCGCAAAGATGAACTTAGCGCGTGTTACGACCAACCGCGTCCGCTCGAAGAGATCAGGAGTCACAATGACATTGGCTATGCCCGTCTCGTCTTCTATGGAGATGAAGATGAACCCCTTGGCTGTCCCGGGCCGTTGCCGCGCGATGACACAGCCCGCCGTTCGTACGAAGTCGCCATCATTTTTCCGGCCGAGCTCCGCCGCAGTGAGAATTCCTCTGCTGCGGAGTTCGTCGCGCCGATAGGCCATTGGGTGTTTCCCCACTGTGAGTCCAGTGCCGGCGTAGTCAGCGATGAGACGTTCTTCTGTATTCATCTGTTGCAGCGGCGCACTGCCGGTCTCCTCGCGCAAGACTTCGCTCTTCTGACGGAGTAGAGGCCCTTCCAGTTTGCCCGCGCGTTCGACTTGCCAGAGAGCGTCCCGGCGATGCTCAATGCCGTCCAGGCTATTGAGGGCACCCACACGGGCCAGCAAGGTGAGTTCTTTTCTGTTCAGCGAAGGTACCTTCGAGACGAGATCCTCAGCCGATTGGAAGGGGCCAGATTCTTTACGCGAAGATACGATCATTTCGGAAGATCGTCTACGCAATCCCCTGGCATACCCTAGTCCCAGCCGCAGGGACAGGCTGGTATCTGCCTCATGCTCGATGGTGCAGGCCCAATCCGAAACCTGAATATCCATCGGCTTTACACGAAGGCCGTGCCGCTGAGCATCCTTGACCAGCACGGCCGGCGAGTAAAACCCCATCGGCTGATTGTTGAGGATGGCGCAGGTAAAAGCAGCAAGGTACTTCACCTTGAAGTAGGCCGAGGCGTAGGCGATCAAAGCAAAGCTGGCCGCGTGCGATTCTGGAAAACCATACAGTGCAAAGGAGCTGATGTTTTGAATAATGGTCTCTTGCGTCGCTAGATCAAGTCCATTGGTAGTCATGCCTTCGCGTAGCTTGCCTTCGAGATTCTTCATGCGCTCCCACGAGCGGCGCATGCCTACGGCTCGGCGCAGCTCTTCAGCTTCTGCGCCGGTAAAGTTCGCAACCGTCATTGCGATACGAAGCAACTGCTCTTGAAAGAGAGGGACGCCAAGTGTTCGCTTGAGCACAGGTTCGAGCGATGGATGAGGATAGGTGACCGCTTCTCTGCCCTGCCGCCGACGCATATACGGGTGCATCATCTTGCCGACGATCGGGCCAGGCCGAATGATGGCGACCTGAACGACGATGTCGTAAAACACCTTCGGATTATTACGGGGGAGCGAGGCCATCTGCGCGCGGCTCTCAACCTGAAACATGCCCACCGTGTCCGCGCGCTGCAATGTGCGATATACCTCTTCATCTTCCGGCAACTGAGCCAGGTCGACTTGGTCGCCGTGATGCTTCGGAATCAGTTCAAGACAATCCTTGAGGACGGCCATCATGCCGAGACCGAGCAGGTCTACCTTGATAATCCCGAGATCGGCACAGTCCTCTTTATCCCACTGCACGACAGTTCGACCTGGCATCGATGCTCGCTCCAACGGCACAACGCTGTTCAACTGTCCCTGACAGATGACCATGCCACCGGAGTGTTGGCCGAGGTGGCGTGGCAGATCCTGGATTCTCATACAGAGCTCCAGATATTTGGCGATGCGCGGATGCTTCAGATCGAAACCGGCATTCCGAAAGGAGTGGGCTATCGTGTCGGTTGGGCCACGCCATTCAAAATGGTTCACAAGGCTGGATAGACGTTGTAGCGATTCCTGATCGAACCCGAGCGCCTTTCCCACCTCTCTTGCGGCGGACTTACCGCGGTAGCTAATGACGTTTGCCGTCATCGCGGCACCAAGCTCGCCGTAGCGTTGATAGACGTATTGGATGGCCTGCTCGCGCTTGTGTTCGGAGGGCAGATCGAGGTCGATGTCTGGCCATTCACCACGGCTTTCGCTGAGAAATCGCTCAAATAAAAGTTCCATTCCTACTGGATCAATCGCCGTGATTTCAAGGGCATAACAAACGGCTGAGTTGGCAGCGCTGCCTCGGCCCTGAACGAGAATGTCGTTCTTCTTGCAGAACTGCACTATGTCCCAAACGATTAGGAAGTAGCCAGCGAACCCAAGCTTTGCGATCAGCTTGAGTTCGTGTTGCACCTGCTTCTTCGCGCGTTCGAGCAGACCCGCATCGCGCTTCGGCCCGTAACGACGCAGGACGCCCTCGTCCACGCGCTTGCGCAGGAAGCTGTCCATCGTGTCGCCTTCCGGCACCGGATAGCGAGGGAACGCATAGCCGAGGTCACTTAGGCCAAATTGAAGCCGAGACGAAAGCTCGACTGTATTTTCGACAGCTCCTCCTATATCGCGGAATAGAGCTGCCATCTCGTGCGCAGGGCGAAGATGGCGTTGGCTATTGACCGACAAAAGGCGGCCTGCGTGATCAAGTTCCGTATGGCTGCGGACCGCGGTGAAGAGGTCTAACACCTCACGGTCATAGGGTGTGCCATATCGCACACCGTTGGTTGCAATCACAGGGAGGTGCAGCGATCGCGCGATGCGAAGTGCTGCCTGGTTGCGCCACTCTTCTTCGCGATCATGATGTCGTTGCAGCTCGACATAGACACTGCCGCGGCCGAAGATGCGCACCAGACGCTCGACTGTCTCACGGCCAGCCTCTTCTCCTCCACGCATCAAGGCCGCTGCTAGCGGGCCTTCATCACCGCCGGTCAGGCAAACCACGCCTGAGGCGAACTGTTCTAGATCTTCAAAGTTAGTTGCCCCTTCCTGCTTGGTCGCTTCGCGCAGCTTGAAACGCGTTACAAGCTGGCAGAGATTTTGATACCCCTCTCTTGATTCACAGAGCAGAGCCAACCTGGCTGGTTCTGAGGCATGCTGATGGGGCAGCCATGCAGGTGGTTTGAGACGCGGCCCCAGATTCGACACAGCAATCTCTGCTCCAACATGCGCGTGGATGTTGCTTCGCGTTGCGCTCGTATGAAACCGCGCAGAGCCGTAGAAGCCATTGCGGTCGAGCAGTGCCATCGCTGGCATTTCCAGAGCTGCTGCTCGTTCGATGAGGGTCTCGGGTTGCGAGGCCCCCTCCAGAAAGCTGAAGGCGCTGGCCGCATGCAGTTCGATGTAACGGTCAGTCATAAAGTGCCGCCATCTGCCATTGATTGCGTACGACGTTGCGGGTCATACAGCAGCAGATCCATGCGCCGTCCTGCGCACGCGCCACCAAGTCCCATTGCTCGAGACCCCAGAGCGTTGGGTTCCACCAATCACCGTCTATGAGCCACGGCCCGTAGGCGCGATCGACCGCGAAGCGACGGCCACGGTGCAAGAACATCGCCGGTCGCGAGTCTCTTAGGGTGATGGAAACAACCTCCGGCGGACGAAGCTTCCGCATGGACATACGGGTCGCGGTAGAGATCGTCACAGTGGATTCCTTCGACGGCACGGTGAAGGGCTCGATACTGAAGCCATCGAGAGCGTGCGTGTCCTGAAGTACCGCGCGGCCGACGCAATCCTCGCCCACGATCGCACGAATGCGGGCCAGCGTTACATCAAGACGTGCCGCCTCGGGAAGCTGCGGAGAGAAGAGGCCGAGTTGAACTTTGCTTGTACTGCCAGGCTCCGCATGCAACGTAATGGCGAGGATGGCAGCCAGCGGTGGATGGGCGTCGAGGTCAAGGTGCAGCAGCTTGATCCAAAGCTGCTTGTCTGCACTTGGCAGCGCAGGCCGGACGGTCCGTATGTACGACGCGCCGCCTTCTAGCGCTAAGGAAATGGTCACATTGGCCAGCGCGAGAATGCGCGCAGTCGCCCGCACGATCAGATGGTCGAGCATGACGCCGACGACGAACAGCAGCGACTCCAGAAGCTCGACAGGAGCGTCCAGCTCCATCTTCTCTTCGAGGCTGAACGGCAGCTCGATGGGCTGAAATAAATGCGGGTACTCCCCTCGGGCCAACTGACGAAGACGCATACCATCCTGGCCCATGCGCGAGATCAATTCGTTCTGCGGCAGCGCGGCCAGCATGCCGAGCGTATGGATTCCCCAGAGCGAAAATATCTCTGCCTGCGAGACGGAGATAGGGAGGACCGCCACTGGTAACGCGGCCAGCGTCTCAGCTTCTTTGTCCTGCGGAATCAACTTGATGCAGGTGCTCTGCGCAAGACCCTTGGCCAGCGAGACTGCGGCGTAGAAATTGTGGCTGACAGTAATGCGAGCTATGATTCCAGCGGCTTTGACGCGTTGCAAGAGGCTCCGCGCTAACATCTCCGGAGAGCCGAACAGACTTTGCGTTCCGGCTATGTCGATACCGCAGAGGAAAGCAGCATCTTCGCAGTGGTCTTCGACGCGCGGCGAAAAACTGCCCGCACACTCCAGCAGCGCAGCCTTCGTTGCGCTTTCGGTCTCACGCGAACGCGTCAGCACGACGGTATCTTGAAAGGTGTCGACTTCAACGCGGGTCATCCCATGGGTAATCCCCAACAGCCGCGCCTTGGTATTGAGCGAACAGACAGTCTGCAACGGGGGCTCGCCCTGCATGACGACACATGGGCTGCCTTGTACCTCTGGTCGAAGCCGCAGGAGTGCCTGCGCAGGAAACTCCCTGGCGTAGAAACATGCGTACAACTCGGCAGGTCTTGTCATCTGGGGCCTGCCCAGACAGCCCGGCTTGGCCAGCTCACTGTCTTTACATTCTGGGGTGACTTGCGGAGAGGAATGACGTTCGTAAGCTCTTCGGCGAACCTTCTTCGCACCACCTCGACATGCGGCTCAATCCCGCTGAAGATTGTTCTTTCCGTCTGGAGAACAGTCGCAGGCTGAAGCCGCAGTACAAGCTCCGCGCTGCTCTTGGAACAGGGGTGCTGCGTTAAAAGCAGGATGCTGGACTGCGTCTTTTCGGCAGCCGCACGATAGCGGTACCAGGTGGATAGCGGCACGCGGGAGACGGCCTCTGGGGTCAAGCTCCCCATATCGAGCACAATCGCACTGAAGCCACCGCCTTGCAAGAGTAAATCAGCCGTTCGGAGAGCCTGTTCGATGCGGGACCACGGCTTTTGAGCTTGAGCTTGTGGCGCGAGCCCAGCAGGCAATCGCTGAAGCTGTGGCTCAAAGACATCTGCCGTGGGACGCTCGCGTCGCTGCGGCTCTGCACAACACGGAGCGATTGCCTCCGCCCTCAATAAACCGTGAAGCGATTGCGAGAGATCCTTCGATTCCGTGCGAGGGTGTGCCCCACATCCTCCGCCATGCAGTCCCTTTTTCACTACGGGCGAAACCAGATACTTCTCTGGGAGCACAAAGGTATGAGTCGGCGACTCGATGCTTTTCTGCAGGACACCGCAACGGACCCAAAGCAGACGCGCGAGGTCGACACCAGCAGCAGCAGCCGAGGCTGGATCGAGCGTGTTCGATACATCCACCCACGCACAGACCTTTGCAGCCTGCGTGATTTGGGCCAGGAAGGAGAGCGCGATGGCGGTTCGACCGGAACACTCGGGGCCGACGAGTTCGCTCACAGCGCCCACAGGCAAGCCGCCCGCGAGTACGCTATCCAGCGTTGCAATGCCGACAGGCGTTACCGGATGAACCATCTTCGTGACTGGCGTAAGGGCAGAAGGAATCCGCTGCGCAAGCGACGATTCGATCTGGAGACGGATTGCAGAAGCAGAGGCCATGGCGAAGTGTATTCGCCTTATATTCGCCTATCCAAGGAGCGCCTGCAAATGGCTTTTGCACAGCACAGAGTGCACAGATCGCGCTAAACTGTTGAAAACAAGTGGAATAAGTAAAAATATTTCTTGTATGGCCGCCACAGACGCCATTCCGATAAACAGCACATCGCCGTTCGTCCAACCGCTGGCGGCTTCTTCACGGACCTTACTCCCTACTCCTCCGTGCTTTCAGGCATAGTTAGACTGCGGGTTGTTGATCGCGCGGAGTTTGACGATGAAGCAGAAGAACCGGGGTTCGGTGACGGAAGACCAGGAGAGCACGCTGGCAGTGCGCGAGCCACGGCCTTGGATTCTTGGCGTTACGAGCCTGATCTTTATTGTGCTTCAAAGCGCCTGTACGGCTGTGATGGCGATTAGCGGCGTTCGAGTCGTCATTGGCCTGAGCGCGCTGGCTGCTGCGGCGGGACTGAATCGACCGGCTCACGGGTTTCATGGCGATGCAATTCGCATCCCAATGTTGATCCTTGCGATCGCCGGTTCGGTTGTAAATCTGTATGTGATCTGGCGCATTCGCTCGTTGCGGGCACGTTTCTCCTCCCAGTGGAGAATGCAGCCAGTCACAGCCGCTCAGAAGCGGAAGGAGATGCTTCAAGTAGCGATGGCGATCTTCACTTTGCTGTTGGTTGCGGCAGAGTATCTTACGCATCGCATCGTGCACAACGCCTGAGCCTAGGAGCCGGACGATCCCGCAGTGGTCATGCCCAGTATTTCCTCGTCAAGTCGCGCGTGCAGCCGTTGACTGAAACCCAGTGGCAACTCAAAGACCCGGTCATCCGCAGTGAGGATCAAGATGTTGCGAGTGGAATCCAGAATCGCCGAGCATATCTCGCAGTGTTCGAGATGTTGCTGTACGAGCGCCAATACCCCCGGGTCGAGCGCGCCATCCAGATAGCCGGAGATATGTGTCCAGACGTGTTTGCACTCTATGACCACTGGAACCACCTCCTTTTTGGGTTCAACTGTTTCAGTCCCGGAGCGATGCTTTTCTGAAGCATTCTTCTAGCTCTGTGTAACCGGACTTTCGTGGATGCGACGGAGATATTGAGGGTCTCCGCTACTTCGTTGGTGCTTAGGTCATCGACATCGCGCAATAGAAAGACAGTGCGGTATTTTTCCGGCAAAGCGGCGATTGCCTCCTGTAAGAAGTGGCGAACCTCTTGTCGCTCCAGCGCCTCGGATGGTATCTCCCTCCAATCCCGCAGCATGGCAGGCGAGAATTGTCCTGGCTCATCGGGTTCTTCGTCGATCGAGATCATCGGCGCTGCGTTCCTTGCCCGGATACGGCTACGTGCTTCGTTAAGCGTGATGCTGATGAGCCATGTTCCGAACTTCGCTTCACCGCGAAAGACGGCGAGGTTGCGATAGGCCTTCAGGAATGCTTCCTGCGCCGCATCCTCGGCATCAGCCTGGTTGCGCAGAAAGGACATCGCCATGGCGAAGACACTGCGCTCGTAAGGGCGGACTAGCTCGTGGAAGAGCTGGGTCTGGCCCGCCAGGATCGAGGCAATCATCTCGCGTTCGTCCCGGACTATAGCGCTTGCTTTCATGGTCATGCGTTCCAGCTCTTCCATCGTTGGTCGAATGGGATTTTACGATGGGCGACCATATCTGATCCTAGTAAGTGTAAGGCGCGTGTTGCAGTGCGGCGAGAATGTCGGTGGCGGTTGTTCTTCCTCCGTGCTCTTTACTGGATTTACGGAAGAAGATCACGCCATGGCCGTCGACTAGAAAAGTCGTGGGATATGCGGTCTCTTGCGGCGCCTCCCAACGCAACCCATATTGATTGGTGAATTTGTAGTCCGGATCAATGACCATTTGGAAGCCGGAAGGCAGCGGATTCTGCTTGGCGAGAGCTTCTCTCGCATGCTGGTCGAGATCTGCAGGCGGGCCAGGATAGACGAAGAGCACTTGCGTTCCAAGGGCGGCGAACTTGTCGGCATTCTCGATGAAGTCGTGAACTTGCCGGACGCAAAACGGACACTGGTAACCCGGGTATCCACGCAGAACGACGAGGGCCACGCGCCCTTTGGCGGTCAGCGTGGAAAATACGACTGGCTTGCCGTCGGGCGTCGCGAGTGTGAACGCGGGAGCTTTTTGTCCGACGTCCGGTATCTGTGTGGCTGTCTGAGCTGGTGCAGCGATGCAGGTTGAAAGCAGCATCCCCGCTGCGAATAGAAAGGTTCGTTTCATCTCAATCTCCTTGGTGGTAGAAGTTGGATCACAATACGCACCAATGGTTACAAAGTTTATTGTTGTTCAGGCATGGAAAATAGTCTGTAACCGGAGCATCGAAGAGCCGTCTCATCTCCAGTTTCTTATCGAATGCGAGGTTCCACCGATGAGAGGTCTATCTGATAAACGTTTACGGCTTGTTACTCTGGCATTATTGGTAGTCACCAGTCAGGTTGCGGCGCAGGATCTAGCTAGCGCAGGTCATGCCAGCGTTCCAAAAGTCGTGTTAGTTGAGCTGTTCACCTCGGAAGGCTGTTCGAGTTGCCCTCCGGCGGACGCTCTTCTAAAGCAGGTAAACGGTATGAAGACCGCATCCGGACAGTTGATCGTTGGCATAAGCGAACATGTGACTTACTGGAACTCGCTTGGTTGGAGCGACCCATTCTCGTCCCCCGTTTATACCGACCGGCAGAATGCTTACGGCACGAGCTTCGGGCTGGACAGCGTGTACACGCCACAGATGGTTGTAAATGGACGGCAGCAGTTTGTGGGCAGCGACAAGAGTCATCTCGAACGGGCCATCCGTGCCGAGTCGGATCAGTCGCAGCCTGTGACACTTCACATCGTCGATGCCAATAGCGCTGCCAATTCGCTGACGGTGCGATTCTCGGCCAGCAGCGATAAGTCTTTTTATGGCGCGGACATCATTGCAGTTCTGGCTGACGATGCCGATCAGTCCAGCGTACTGCGCGGAGAGAACTCCGGACGCCGTCTCACCCACGTCTCGGTTGCGCGATCGATCACGCGAGTCGCCAAGCTACAGGCCACTCCCGAACAGAGTGTGGTGATCCAGATACCTGGTTCCTTCAACACAAAGCCTGGCCATCACCTGATTCTCTTTGCGCAGGTACACGGCAACGGTCGAGTTCTGGGCGCGGATACCAAGGCGCTTCCATAGTCGATCTGGCAATGGTTTCTCACCATGACGCAGACGCTTACCTCGATTTATCGATTTCGTTGTAAGGTCAAGAATGAAGCTAATGCGATTTGCTTCTTGAGAAACAATGCGTCCAGACCTGATCCGCGCAACTGAACTCTTACGCAAGACCGACCCCGCATCGGTCAGTGAAGCACTTAGTCTGCTGCAGAGCACGGTCTACGCCTTCAGCATGAAGGTCTGCGGACATCCGCAGGATGCGGAAGACACGATGCAGGAGGTGCTTGTTGGTTCCCTTCCACATCTCGCGAAGCTCACTGCTCCAAAGGCACTTGCAGTCTGGCTTTACACAGTCACCCGGAACCGTTGCTGGAGGTCAAGGCGCCGATCAGTACACGCGCCCAGGCAGACGTTGTCCCTGGAGGAACTGATGCCAAACGAGAGTGAGCTTGCAGCATTGCTGCGGAGCTCAAAGGCCGACCCAGAGAAGCAGGTGATCGCCAAGGAACAAAATGAGATGTTGCATGCGGCGATTTTGTCCGTCCCGCCCGAGTACCGCATGGTGCTGGTACTGCATGACCTTGAGGATCTTGATACCGAGCAGGTCGCTCAGGTGCTCGATCTACAACCCGGTACTGTCCGGGTGCGACTGCACCGGGCCCGTCTCTACGTTCGGAAGGCTATGGCGGAACTGGTCAATGGACCCATAGCCCCAAAGCCTTTGGCCAAACCATTGCGAGCGCGGCGTAGCAAGGCCCAAATGGAACGGCCTGCACAGTGCAAGGAGATCTTCGCGAACCTCTCCGAGTATCTGGATGAGCGGCTTAGTCCGGTAAGTTGTGAGCAGATGCGCGGTCATATCGCAGCCTGTCCCGCCTGCGTTGCCTTTATCGGCGACCTGCGCCATGCCATTGACCGCTGTAAGTCGCTCGACCTGGGGTGCGAGGCTGACCTTGCTCCGAAACTCCGGTCGCTGCTTACCAAAGAGTACCTGCGCCTAGTGAATGCACCGGTTCCACAAAATAATTCGCTTTAGCTGTAACGTTCTCCGACTTCCTGTCTTTGTTCTAGTAACAGCGCTCCATTGCCGACAAGCAAGGGCGTTGTGACAGGAGACCGATGCGTTACCTCTATGCCATTCGAGCCGGACTACTTTGCACGACACTGAGCATGTCCGGAACAATACTCAGTGCCCAGCAGTTGTCGCCGTTGACGTTATCTGACGCTGTAGCGGCTGCTCTGGGCGCTAACCCTGACCGGCAGATCGCCAAAGCCTCCGTCGATAGCGCCCAGGTCGGCGCGCGTCTGGTGCGGACGGCGCTGCTACCGAATCTCAGCTTCAACGAATCCGTAACGCGCGGGAACGATCCGGTGTACGTCTTTGGCACACGGCTTCGTCAGCAAGCCTTTACCCAGAGCGACTTTGCCTTAAGCAGACTCAACCGCCCGACGCCGGTCAATAACTTCACGACGCGGTTTGCTGGCAGTTGGACCGCCTTCGATTCATGGCGTACCCAGCACGAAATCCATCGGGCAGACTTGATGATCCAGAGTGCTACCGCATCGGCTAAACGATCCGACCAGGAGACCGTACTACGCACGGTGCAGGCATACGACGCGATCCTGTTTGCGCAGCGTCGGGTCGAGGTTGCAGAGAGCGGTGTCGAGACGGCCAGGGCACTGCTCTCGGCAAGCCAGACTCGCGTTGCAGCCGGCATGGCGGTCGATTCGGACAAGCTGACTGCCGATGCGAATCTGGCGGAGCGCCAACAGGAAGTGATTGCAACACAGGGGTCGGTCGACGTCGCGTGGGCGGAGTTGGAGGCTGCCATTGGGAAGGCCATTGCGGCTGAACAGCGGAAGCTTGCACCGTTGGCAGAACGAACCTTTGATGATCTCCCGCTGCCCGAGCGAGTATCGCTGGCGATGAAGTCCCGACTGGACCGCCAAAGCCTGGCATTGCAGAACGACGCTCAGCGGACTGCGGTGCAGTCAGCCAGATCGGCCTTCGGACCGCAACTAAGCACCTACGGTAGCTGGGAGATGGATAAGAGTTCTCTCGTGGGAGCAGGTGGAAACAACTGGGTCGCGGGCGCCGAACTTCGGATCGACCTTATCCCCGCAGCCAAGCGGCAGAATCTTGCTGCGGCGCGAATTGAGGTGAGCCGCACCGAAGCGCTTCGGGCAGCGGCCGACCGCGAGATCCAACTTCAGGTGACGCGCTGCTACTACGAGCACCGCACCGCAGGTCAGATGCTTGTGGTTGCGAAGACTTCGCTATCGCAAACCGAAGAGAGCCTGCGGATTCTGCAGGAGCGGTATGGCGCGGGCCTCGCCACGATCACGGAACTGCTTCGCGCCGAAGATGCCGAGCGGCAAGCGAAAGCTAACTACTGGCAGGCGGTCTATCGCAACACGTTGACCTACGCCACACTCTCATTCGCAGATGGAACGCTAAACCAGAACACAGCAGGGGACCTTCAATGAACGGATTTCGACAGATAGCGATAAGCCTGATCTCGGCCAGCGGAATGCTGCTCTCAGGCTGCGACAGCAAGACAACTTCTGCACCAGTCGCTGCACCAACCGTAACTGGACTTAGTGTGGCGCAGGCCGAAGTGCGGCAGAGGCCCAACAGCACAAGCGCAATGGGAACTGTCCACGCCAAAGAGTCGTCCATTCTCGCGGCGCAAACTACTGGTCGCATCACTGCCGTGACGGTACGAGAGGGAGATACAGTCCGCACAGGGCAAGTTCTGGTGAAGCTCGATAACGCACAAGCCCACTTCGATGTGGAACGGTCGAGAGCCGCTGTCGCAAGTAGCGACCAAACCGTTCGGGTTACAGAGACGGAATCCGCATTGGCGGCTTCGACTCTGAAGCGTTACGAAATTCTGCGGGATCACAAAGCCGTTAGCCCGCAGGAGTTCGACGAGGTACAACGCAGAGCACAGGGTGCAGCAGCGCGTGAGGATGCCGCACGCGCACAGACGCTTGCACTAAGAGCCGACGAGAGTGGAGTCGGAATTGTGGCAGGCTATGGACGCATAGTTGCGCCGTTCTCCGGCGTTGTAACGTCGCGCCGAGTTGACGCCGGCGCGATGGCGATGCCCGGGATGCCGCTGCTCGAAGTGGAGAGGGCTGGCACACTGCAACTCGTCACCAGCGTTGATGAATCGCGCATCAAGACGCTGCAAAAAGGCATGGCCATTCCGGTTGAGATCACTGCCTTGGCGACACCGCATTTGACCGGCCGCGTCGCTGAGATTAGTCCGGCTGGCGACCCGGGCAGCCACAGCTTTGTGGTTAAGATCGACCTGCCATCGACCGCCGGTCTGCGCTCCGGGATGTTCGGCTCGGTGTCAATCGACAGTGCCAGTCATGCTGTTTTACTTGTTCCAAACGAAGCCATCGTTACCCACGGTTCGCTCCATGCTGTTTGGGTGTTGGACGCTTCGCACATCGCCTCGCTGCGCTATGTCACGTTGAGCTCGGCCCACGGTCCGGAGATCGAAGTGCTCTCTGGCCTTAGCGCGGGCGAGACGGTCGTGCTCTCGGCCGCCGACCGCGAGCTCGGCGGAAGCCGGGTTGAGGTGCGGCCATGAAGCAGAGCCTCGGCATTGCGGGGCGGATCGCTACAGTCTTTCTTAACTCCAAACTAACGCCTCTCTTCATCGTTGCATCGTTGCTGGTCGGCGGGTTTGCGGTCATGGTGATTCCACGCGAGGAAGAGCCGCAGATCATTGTGCCTATGCTCGATGTGACCACTGCCCTGCCCGGCGCTTCCCCGAGCGAGGTCGAACAGCGTGTCTCCGTACCGCTTGAATCCATCCTCCGCGAGATTCCCGGGGTAGAGTTCGTCTACTCCACGTCAAGCCCAGGCAACAGCCTCGTCATCGTCCGCTTCGTGGTCGGCAGTCGAGAGGAAGACGCGCTGGTGAAGGTCTACAGCAGGCTCAACGCCAACGCCGACAAGCTACCTCCCGGTGCGTCGCAGCCGGTTGTCAAACAACGGTCCATTGACGATGTGCCAATCCTCACACTCACGCTGTGGGGCAAGGGGTATAGCTACTACCAACTACGTCAGCTTGCGGCGGAGCTGCAGCACAACATCCAGCAAGTATCCGATGTGTCCGAAAGCATCCTGCTTGGCGGGCAGCCACGCAGGATGCGGGTCATACTGAGCGACGAGCGGCTCGCCGCGTATTCCATTGCCGCCAGCACCATCGTCGAGCGCCTGCAGACTGCGAACGCCAGCGTGCAGGCTGGGGAGTTCGCCGTCGGCAACCAACAGTTCCGGGTCGACGCCGGAGAGTTCTTGCGTGGCAAAGATGACGTGGGCCGAGTCGTCGTAGCTGTCGTCCACGGCAACCCCGTATACCTTCGCGACGTAGCCGCGGAGATTACAGATGGACCCGACGAACCCGAGAACTACGTCTCGTTCGGGTTGGGTGCAGGCAGCAAGACTCCAGGCCTCGCACTTGGAGCGGATGTTCCCGCGGTCACGATAACCGTTGCAAAGCGCAAAGGGACCAACGCCACCGACATCGCCAATGCCGTGCTGGCAAAGATCGCGGATATGCGCAAGACGACACTGCCCGCGGACCTGAATATTACGACAACAAGAAACTATGGCGACACGGCGAAGGCCAAGTCCGACGAGTTATTGGAACACCTGCTAATTGCGACGTTCTCCGTCACGCTGCTCATCGGAGTCTTCCTCGGCTGGCGCGAATCCGGCGTTGTCCTGCTGGCGATACCGGTCACACTGGGGCTCACTCTATCCGCGTTCTACTTCTACGGCTACACGCTCAATCGCGTCACGCTCTTCGCTCTCATCTTTAGCATCGGCATTCTGGTGGACGACGCAATCGTGGTCGTTGAAAACATGGTCCGCCACTTTCGATTGCCAGAGAACCATGGTCGCCCCTTGAGTGAAGTTGCCATCGAAGCCGTAGCCGAGGTTGGCAACCCCACTATCCTCGCGACGATTGCGGTCATCGCGGCAATTCTGCCCATGGCCTTCGTGCGCGGGCTGATGGGCCCCTACATGCGGCCTATCCCCGTGGGTGCATCGTCGGCGATGTTCCTCTCTCTGCTGGTCGCTTTCATCGTGTCACCGTGGGCAGCGATGCGTCTGGTCTCACACACTTCGAGCCACAAGAAGGAGAGCAACGATGGTGAGAGTTGGAGCACTCGCTTGTATCGCCGCATCATGTCGCCGCTCATCCGCTCTGCGAGACATCGCTATCTCTTCCTCGGTGGAGTTGTAGTGCTCCTGCTCGCGGCGGTCGCCTTGGTGCCGTTGAAGCTGGTGAAGGTGAAGATGCTGCCCTTCGACAACAAGAGCGAGTTCCAGGTGATAGTGGACATGCCCGACGGCACGACGCTCGAGCAGACGCAACGCGTAACGCAGCTGCTGGGTCACTATCTGGCGCAGCAACCCGAGGTTGCTAACTACGAGACGTATGCCGGTCTCTCCGGACCCTACAACTTCAATGGGCTGGTGCGTCACTACTACCTGCGCCATCAGGCCAACCAGGCCGACATCCAGGTCAACTTGCTACCCATCAAAGAGCGCAGTGTACAAAGCCATGAGATCGCAAAGCGAGTCCGCCCCGCACTGGTGAAGTTGGCGCTGCCCTTTGGGGCTCGCATCAAAGTCAGCGAGGTTCCGCCGGGGCCGCCCGTCGTGCAGACTCTCGTCGCCGAAGTCTACGGGCCGGAGATGGCTGGGCAACTGGACGTCGCGCAGAAGATCAAGCAGATCTTCCAGCAGACACCGGGCGTTGTCGACGCGGATTGGTATGTCGAAGACCCACAGTCCCGCATCATCTTCGGGGTCGATGCCGCCAAAGCTGCACTCCACGGTATCGCCGTCGCCGATGTCGCAAAGACGTTGCAGATCGCAGAGTCGGGAGCGACCGCAAGCCTGCTCCACGACGACCATGCGCGTGAAGCAATACCCATCCGAGTGCAGATGCAACGCGATCAAAGCTCGTCCATCGAGCAGCTCGAAAACATCAAGCTTACCGGTTCGGACGGAGTCCCCATTTCGCTCAGGGAGCTGACCCATGTGCAACAAAGCTTCCTGTTGCCCAGCATCTATCACAAGGATATGAAGCGCGTCGTCTACGTCACGGGCGATGTCTCCGGAGCAGAAGAGAGTCCCGTCTATTCCATCTTCAAGATGAACGAGGCACTCGACCACCTACAGCTTCCGGCTGGCTACACCCTCACTCGATATAACTCCGAGGGACCCAAGTCGACCGATCACTATTCCATGAAGTGGGATGGCGAGTGGCAGATTACGCTGGAGGTCTTCCGCGATCTTGGGCTCGCCTTCGCCGTCGTGCTGGTGCTCATCTATGTGCTGGTTGTGGGATGGTTTCGCTCGTTCCTTGTGCCGCTGGTCATCATGGCTCCGATCCCGCTGACGCTGGTTGGCATCCTGCCAGCGCACGCGATTCTGGGGGCCTTCTTCACCGCCACGTCGATGATCGGCTTTATTGCGGGTGCTGGAATCATCGTGCGCAACTCCATCATCCTGGTCGACTTCATTGAGCTTCGCCGAGCCCAGGGAATGCCACTGGCAGAGGCTGTCATCGACGCTGGCGCGGTGCGCTTCCGTCCGATGCTGCTAACCGCCGCAGCTGTCGTCGTTGGCGCAAGCGTCATTCTGTCCGACCCAATCTTTCAGGGTCTGGCACTTTCACTGATCGCGGGGGAAGTCGCATCGACCGTCTTGTCGCGTCTCGCCGTGCCCGTTCTTTACTACATGGTCGAGCATCAGGCCGAGCATAATCTCGACACCCCACAAACCCTCAAACATATCTCATAGTGGCAGCTATCGGTATGGGATGCACCTAAATCCAAGTCAACCAAGAATGGAGAATAAAATGTCTATCGAACGCGCAGTCCGTCTACTCGCCGGAATCATGGTGTTAGCATCCCTTTCCCTCGGCTACTTTGTATCGCCTTACTGGTATCTGCTCACGGTCTTTGTCGGCCTCAACTTGTTGCAGTCTGCGTTCACCAACTGGTGTCCGGCGATGAGCATATTTCGCGCACTCCGGCTGAAAGACTGCAATGGCTGATGCGTAACCAGCAGGATGGATGCGGCTAAGCGAACGTCAGTCGCGTGGGCCAGCTCCGGCCACCACACCAGCTCCACCCGGACCACGCCGGCTGTCTGCTGTGGGGTACGCAGCGAGCCACTCCATCGCCTTGCCGTTGAACGGTTCCACGCGAATAGTGTCGCCGAAGTCGACATACACATCGCTGCCCGCAGACCACGCCGGCCAACTTAACATTGGCGGTCGAAGGGTTGCCAGTCTTTCCGAATGCGATCAACGAATCCGACAGCGCGTCCGACAGCGCGTCCGACAGCTTCTGATCCCAATCGGTCCAGTCGCGCGTGTGGCGCATCTTGTTGAAGACCTCGGAGTTCCCGAACCAGAAATTCACATCCGCCGAGTGGTACGCGCCGATGACAGCCGTATCCTGGTCCGCAATCTTTACGCCTGCGGCATAGGAGCCTCTGCGTGGGCGGTTGATTTGTTGACCACTTCGATTCCTCGCTGGAGGTGTAACTGTTGAGCTGATTTGGGCGGATCTTGAGGTTGC
>JAYVZU010000218.1:0-5599 GCA_043783075.1 Rhodanobacteraceae bacterium | reverse complement strand
AGACGGCGAACCGTCACTACGCGCACGTCGACTGCCCGGGCCACGCCGACTACATCAAGAACATGATCACCGGAGCTGCGCAGATGGACGGCGCGATTCTCGTCGTCGCTGCGACCGATGGTCCGATGCCCCAGACCAAGGAGCACGTTCTGCTCGCGCGTCAGGTTGGCGTTCCGTTCATCGTCGTGTTCCTGAACAAGTGCGATGCGGTTGAAGACGAAGAACTCATCGAGCTGGTCGAGATGGAAGTTCGCGAGCTCTTGTCGAAGTACGACTACCCTGGCGACGACACACCGATCATCCGCGGCTCCGCTTTGGGTGGCCTGAATGGCGAGCCCCAGTGGGAAGCAAAGATCGACGAGCTGATGGAGGCTGTCGACAAGTTCATCCCGCAGCCGACGCGCGCGATCGAACTGCCGTTCCTGATGCCGATCGAGGATATCTTCTCGATCTCGGGTCGTGGAACTGTGGTGACGGGCCGTATCGAGCGCGGCAAGGTGAAGGTTGGCGAAGCGTGCGAGATCGTCGGATTTGGCGACACGCAAGCGACGGTCTGCACCGGCGTCGAGATGTTCAAGAAGCAGCTGGACGAAGGTCTGGCCGGCGATAACGCTGGTCTCTTGCTTCGCGGTATCGCGAAGGAAGCTGTACAGCGCGGCATGGTTCTGGCCAAGCCGGGTTCGATCAAGCCGCACACCGAGTTCAAGGGCGAAGTGTACGTACTGAGCAAGGAAGAAGGCGGCCGTCACACGCCGTTCTTCAACGGCTACCGTCCGCAGTTCTACTTCCGTACCACCGACGTAACTGGGTCCGCTAAGCTCCCAGCGGGTACGGAAATGTGCATGCCTGGCGACAACATCCAGCTGGAGATCACGCTGCACACTCCGGTCGCGATGGAAAAGGGCCTCCGCTTCGCCATCCGCGAAGGTGGACGGACGGTTGGAGCAGGTACCATTTCGGAAATCATCAAGTAGTTCGGTAAGTCAAGAATTGCTGTTCAAAAATAACGGGAGCCGCCGGCTGGTCTAGAAGTTGATCGCCGGCGGACTACTCCAAACGATCTTTGAGTTTCAAGAAAAGAGACCCAACATGGCTGGACAGAGAATCAGAATTCGCCTGAAGGCATATGACTACCGCGTGCTGGACACGTCGACCGGCGAGATCGTCGAGACGGCAAAGCGCACCGGAGCTCAGGTTGCCGGACCCATTCCGCTCCCGACGATGAAGAACAAGTATTGCGTTCTCCGTTCGCCCCACGTGGACAAGAAGTCCCGCGAAGCTTTCGAGATCCGCACGCACAAGCGCCTGATCGACATCCTCGAGCCGACCCAGCAGACCGTAGACGCCCTCATGAAGCTTGATCTTCCTGCAGGCGTCGACGTAGAGATTAAGACCGTACAGAAATAAGCAACCAGGCAAGACCGGCAGTGCCCCGACGGGCATGATGCGGAGAGGAAATACCGATGTCAGTAGTTGGAATTTTAGGCAAGAAAATTGGCATGACCCAGATCTTCGATGAGCGCGGCGATGTTCACCCGATCACAGTTCTGAAGGCCGGCCCATGTGTGATTACGCAGCTGAAGACGATGGCGAAGGACGGCTATGACGCCGCCCAGATCGGCTACGTCGATTTCATCAAGGCATCGAAGATCAACAAGGCGATGACCGGCCACTTTGCGAAAGCAAACTGCCCGCCCGTCAAGATGATCAAGGAAGTCGCGCTTGAGTCTGTTACTGGTGACAGCGAAGGCGCAAAGGCTGGCGACCGCATCCTGGTCAACATCTTTGAGAATGAACGTTTTGTGGATGTCATCGGCACGTCCAAGGGTCGCGGTTTCGCTGGTGTTATCCGGCGCCACGGCTTCGGCGGCGGTCCTAAGTCACACGGTCACATGTTCCAGGTGCAGGGTTCGATCGGAGCTTCATCGTTCCCGTCGCGCGTCTTCCCTGGTCAACGTATGCCTGGTCATATGGGCGCTGCACAGATCACGGTTCGCAACCTCCGCATCCACGGCATCGATCTGGAAGACAACCTTTTGTTGGTTGAAGGCGCGGTCCCGGGTCACCGCGAAGCATTCGTATTGATCTCGAAGGCTAAGGCTCCGCCGCGTGAGCGTCGTGGATTCGCCGGTGCCGCTACGAAGGACGCGTTGAAGGCTTCCAAGAAGGCTGCTCCCAGCAAGAAGAAGTAGTTAGAGTTTCAGCACTCGCGCTTAGGCGGACAAACAAGTGATAGGCCCCAGGCAACGTTCGGGGGCAAAGAGAGAAGAGAAATGGCAAACATCAATGTAGTAAATCTCGGCGGCACCAAGGTTGGGGAGTTTGAACTCCTTGACGAGGTGTTTGCAGCCGGGATCAATGACGCCCTCCTTTGGGAAGCGGTCAAGCACTATCGTGCATCTTTGCGCCAAGGTACTGCGGCGACCAAGACCCGCAAGAATGTTTCTGGAGCAGGCAAGAAGCTTTGGAAGCAGAAGGGTACGGGCCGCGCCCGTGTCGGTTCCATCCGCACCCCGCTCTGGCGTGGTGGTGGTACGGTTCACGGACCTCAGCCCCGCAGCTACGACTATCAGTTCCCCAAGAAGAAGCTAATGGGTGCTCTGCGGTCCGCTATCGCAGCGAAGATAGCCGACGGTAAGTTCACGCTCGTCGATTCATTCGAGCTCGCTGAAGGTAAGACCAGGCTCTACGCAAAGGCTCTCAAGACGCTTGATGCCGGCAAGACCACTCTGCTGGTCGAGTCGAGCCGCAAGCTGGACGAGAAGCTGTACCTCGGCAGCCGCAATCTCCAGGGTGTCGAGCTGGTTCTGTCCTCCGAAGTTCACCCCTATGACCTGCTCCGTTATGAGCATGCGATCTTCTCGACGGATGCCTTCGAAGCCATCCAGGAGACGCTGAAGAAGGCTGTAAGCAAGCGCCAGCACGCAGCCAATGGCGTAAATGCCGCCCAGGAGGTTGCATAAATGCCTACCCTATATACCGTTATCCGTCGCCCTCTTATTACTGAGAAGGGTATGAACGTCAAAGAGACCCAGAACACCCTGGTCTTCGAAGTCGCCGAAAAGGCAACCAAGACCGAAGTGAAGCAGGCTGTGGAGACCCTCTTCAAGATCAAGGTCGAGAATGTTCGCACCGCGATCATCGAGGGCAAGGAGCGTCGCCGTGGTAAGTTCACCGGTTATCGCCCCGACTGGAAAAAAGCTTATGTTCGCCTGAAGGAAGGCGAAAAGATGCCGGAGTACCTGAACAGTATTTAGTTATCCGTGGTCAGTTGTTAGTGATCAGTAAGTCCACACGAGATCCGACAGAAAACTAGCTGAATCCCTATAGCTAGGAGTAGACAAGAAAATGCCGATTAAATCATTTAGACCGATTACCCCGACACTGCGCTTCCAGACAAAGCTGGTGAACGATGACATAACGACCAACGAGCCGTACAAGCCGCTTCTGACTGTGAAGCCGCGCACCGGCGGACGTAACAGCTCGGGTAAGATGACCATCCGCCATCAGGGCGGCGGTCACAAGCAGAAGCTTCGCTTGATCGACTTCAAACGCGACAAGTTCGGGATCCCGGGCACTGTCGCCACCATTGAATACGATCCGAACCGCAGCTCGCGCATCGCACTGGTCAGCTATGCTGACGGTGAAAAGCGCTACATCATCCAGCCCGTCGGCCTCAAGGTCGGTCAGCAGATCATGTCGGGCCCGGAAGCTGATATTCTCGTAGGCAACGCGTTGCCGTTGAAGAATATCCCCCTCGGTACCATTGTGCACAACATCGAGCTTCGTCCCGGTAAGGGCGCGCAGATGGCACGCTCGGCCGGCGCACAGGTTGGCTTGATTGCAAAGGAGGGCGATTACGCCCTTCTGAAGCTGCCCTCCGGCGAGACCCGCAAGGTTCTGGTGGATTGCATGGCAACCATCGGCCAGGTCGGAAACACGGACCACGAGAATGTCACGATCGGTAAGGCTGGACGCAACCGTTGGAAGGGTATTCGCCCAGCCAACCGCGGTGTCTCGATGAACCCGGTCGACCACCCGCACGGTGGAGGAGAAGGTAAGACCTCCGGCGGACGTCACCCTGTAACCCCCTGGGGTCAGCCAACGCGTGGTTACAAGACGCGTAATAACAAGCGCACGGATACGTTCATCGTGCAGCGCCGCAATAAGGGCAAGTAGTTAGCGAGTAGTTAGGGAAGTAAAGCAACACCAAGTCTTGAGGCTGTACTTGCGAGAGCAAAAGGCAGCCAACGGATTCGTCGTATACAGCATGTAATACCGGAGTCAAGCGTATGTCACGTAGCACAAAGAAGGGCCCGTTTATTGACGGCCACCTGATGAACAAGATCACGGTGATGAACCAGACGAACGACAAGAAGGTACTACGGACGTGGTCTCGCCGTTCGACCATCTTCCCGGAGTTCGTTGGACACACCATTGCTGTCCACAACGGCCGTAAGTTTATCCCGGTCTACGTGACGGAAAACATGGTCGGACACAAGCTGGGCGAGTTCTCCGCGACCCGCACCTTCAAGGGCCACTCCGCCAAGTCGGGTGAAAGCTCTGCTAAGCCGCGCTAAGATGCTTCCGCGGTTCACATTGATTTTTGGTAGTTAGAAGGAAGACATTATGGCGAAGTCAGCAGTAGCACCAGTTCGAGAGTTCCGCGCCGAAGCTAAGTTTCAGCGCACCAGCCCGCAGAAGGCCAAGCTTGTCCTGGACATGATCAAGGGTCTGCGCGTCGAGCAGGCTATCAACACGATTCACTTCTCCACCAAGCGCATGGCACCGGTGATCGAGAAGGTGTTGAAGTCAGCCATCGCAAACGCCTCGTACCTGTCCGATGAGCAGGGTCTCGATGTCGATGTGGATAACCTCTACGTTCGCACCGCGATTGCTAACGAAGGTCCTCGCATGAAGCGGATCCGCCCTGCTCCAATGGGTCGCGCATTCCGCTATCAGCGTCGCATGACTCACATCATCGTGACGGTTGCGGAAAAGGGTAAGGCTGCCGAGGCTACCGGTTCTGCCGGCACTTCGTCTGCAACTGCCACCAAGCCCGCAGCCAAGAAGGCTGTTGCAAAGAAGCCCGCCGCGAAGAAGGCCGTCAAGGCGTAAGTAGTACACTTAGAGTTTTGCAGTAAAAGACTTTGAATAACAACGCCGAGCCGGCTCAACCGGCAAGGGCAGATGAGTAAAGGGAAGCTATGGGACAGAAGGTCCATCCGTATGGGTTTCGCCTCGGCATCAACAAGCCGTGGAAGTCGCGTTGGTTTGTAGAGCGTGGCTACGACAAGTTGCTGGTTGAGGACGTCAAGCTGAAGGCTGAGCTCCGTGAGAAGCTAAAGGCTGCCGGCGTGAGCTCGGTTGAAGTCGAGCGTCCGGGCAACAAGCTGCGCCTGATCATTCGCACCGCGCGTCCGGGTATCATCATCGGCCGCAAGGGCGCTGAGATCGACAAGCTCAAGGCTGACATTCAGAAGCGTACTTCGCGCGAAGTCTTCATCGACATCCTCGAAGTCAACAAGCCTGAGCTCGATGCACAGCTTGTCAGCGAAAACATTGCTCTCCAGCTGGAGAAGCGCGTTAGCTTCCGTCG
>JAYVZU010000217.1:0-5633 GCA_043783075.1 Rhodanobacteraceae bacterium | reverse complement strand
ACCTCAAGATCCGCCCAAATCAGCTCAACAGTTACACCTCCAGCGAGGAATCGAAGTGGTCAACAAATCAACCGCCCACGCAGAGGCTCCTTAGAACGTGATTGCCAACGGTATATCGGGTAGGTATAACGGGGCCTGTTTCAATCCGCAACGTGGAATGGAGTATCTGGCGTGAGAGCTTTGGGATGGTTGATCGTGTTGGCGAGTCTCGGTATTGCAGGCGCGCAGGACTTGCCGGTGGAGCATGCGTCTGCGAAGGCTGACGTCACGGTCCTCGATCTCACGCGGGGTGGCTCCAATTGGCAGTTGGAGAAGGATCTGCATGTGCCTTTGCCCGAGGATTACATCTGGACCGCAAGCGAGAAAGCTGTATCAGTTGGCAGCGCGATCATCTATACGTTTCCGGCTGTGACGGAGCAGACGGAGAAGCATTACTTCCGTCGAACGTTTGAGTTGGGGGTAGTTCCCAAGGTTGCGACGCTGTATGTTGCGGGACCGCGCTCTGCAAAGGTCTGGATAAATGGTCAGCTAGCGGATGAGGTTTCGAGTGACCTGACGTCGCCACTGGGAATGCACGTGTTTGCGACCGATGTTGCGAGGTATCTGCGCGTCGGAAAGAACGTGATTGCAATGGAAGTGGTGCGCGGGCGGGGTGTGACGGGATTTGCAAACAGCGAGTTGGTGAAGCAGCAGACGTTTGGCCAGGTGGTCGTCGCAAAGATTCTGCCCGCTGCCAAGGGAGTCATTGCTAAGCCGCTAGTGATGACTGACAAGCGTTGGAAGAGCACGATGACGGCTGCGGCGGGCTGGGAGAAGGCTGCATTTGACGATGGCGGGTGGAAGCCGGCGCAGAGCATTGGCGGGATCGAAAGTTCGATTGAACTGTACCAGTGGAATGCCGATGCGGGGCTGTATGACTGGCCGGGATATGACGGGATTTCGCCGTTTCTGGCGCATACAAATGTGGCTGCGGCGAAGATTCAAGCTAGCTACTCGGGGCGCAGCGTATTTCAGAATTTGGCTGCTCTGACCGGCGGTTCTGGTGAGTTATCGATCAAGTATTTGGCCGACAAGGGCAGCGATGCTCCAAGCTTATTTCTCGACTTTGGCCGCGAGTTGACCGGACGTCTTGAAGTGGAGTCGGACAGCGACGCGCCGGTGCAGATGACGATCCAGTATGGCGAGAGTGAGAGCGAGGCATTGAAGTCTCCTTACCTTGGAGTGAACGTATCGACGATTCCTGCGCATGGAGTTGGGCATGGATCAAAGACCGCATTTCGCTATGTGAAGTTGCAGTTTCTGGATGGTCCAGCGCTCATTAAGTTCAAGTCGATCCATGTGGACCACACGTTTTATCCAGTGGAGTACAAGGGGAGCTTTGAGTCGAGCGATGCCGCACTCAATCGCATCTGGGAGACCGGCGCTTACACGGTTCACCTCTGCATGCAGGATGGTTTGTGGGATGCGAGCAAGCGGGATCGCGGCCGGTGGAGCGGGGACAACGACATCAGCGGGCGGGTGGTGAACGCGGTGTTTGGCGACCACTACCTGATGGAAGACACGATGGACCGACTGCTGGGTGAAGCTCCAGTGACGCAGCATGTGAACGGGATTCCGGGCTACTCGTCGTACTGGTTTACGCAGGTGGCAGAGTACTACCGGCATACGGGGTCAAAGGAGTTTCTGAACCGGACCCATGATCGTGCGGTGCAGTTGCTGGAGCATATCGACGCAGAGTTCGACGAACGTGACCTCTACGCGAATAAGACGAAGGTCTGGTTATATGTCGATTGGTCGCAGGACTTGAATGGCGATACGCCAGAGTCACGGCGGGCTAGTGAGTTTGAGTTCTATCGCGCCTATCGCGATGGTGCCTGGTTGCTGCGAGAAGCTGGTGATGCAGCCAATGCGGAGAAGTATGAGAAGCGTGCTGCATCGATTAAAACAGCGGCAGATAAGTACTTGCTTGACCCGGCGACCGGGACCTATGGACCGCGTTGGCAGACCAATGCGATGGCGGTATTGAGCGGGATCGCGGGGCCGGAGCGGTATGACGCGATCTGGAAGAATGTTCTTTCGCAGGTTGGTCACAGCAAGAACAATCCGTACATCATCTCGCCGTATTACAACTACTACGTGATCAGCGCGATGGCGAAGATGGGACACCGTATAGAGGCTCTGGATTGGATTCGTCAATATTGGGGCGGCATGATCGACGAGGGCGCGACGAGTTTTTGGGAGGCATACGACCCAAGCTGGTACAAGGAAGATTTTCACTCGTCGCTGCAGTCGGACAATCGCTCCGGATACTTCGTCAGCCTGGCGCATGGATGGTCGAGCGGACCAACGGCCTGGCTGATGGAAGAGGTTCTTGGGATTCTGCCTACGTCGTCGGGATTCCGCACCGTCGAAATTCGTCCGGAGTTGATGGGGTTGAAGTTTGCTCGCGGTACCGAACCGACTCCGTATGGAGTTTTGCGTGTGGATGTGACGCCATCGAATATCACAGTAGATGTCCCGGATGGGGTTACGGCGCGGGTTTCGGTACCGGCCTCAAAGGCTGGGACGACGATCGTTGTGAATGGAGAAGAGATTGCGGCAGAGTCGGTTGAAGGCGGATCGAGGAGTGTGGTGCGTCTGCCGAAGTCCGGGCATTATGTGTTGGAGGCACGATAGGGCTGAATCTTGAGCTTTAAGTTTCTTAGCTTTAAGCTGACAGCTTTAGGGAACTACTTTCCGGATATTGAGTGGAGTAGGGCTGCATAGTTCTTTGCGATGGGCTTGCGCTCGTAGGTGGCTATCTTTTCCTGATCGGGATTGAAGGTGCTTGAGGCATCTCGGGCAGCGGAGTCGAGGAAGAGTTGGCGCATGCTATCGGCGTTGGTGCTATCGGCCCACCATCCGGCGCGGAGTTCCTCCAGACGGAGACGGATGTCTCCATTGGGGTGTACACATGCGAGGATGGGCTTGCCGGCACCGATGTAGTCGTAAAATTTTGCGGAGATATTCAGGCGGTCGTGGGAGATGAGCAGTACGTAGTCGGTCTCGTTCATCGCGGCGAGGGCTTCGTGCTGCGGTAGGTAGCCTTTGAGTTCAACGAGGTCGCCGAGGCTAAGCAGCGTGTCGCGGTAGTTATCCTCGATCTGGCCGATGAAGCGAAAGAGAAAGCGGTTTTTGATCTCTGGCGGCAGAGATTGCAGAGCTTCGACCATACGCGTGGGCTCAGTAGAGGCGTAGATGCTGCCTACGTAAGTGACAATAATTTTGTCGTCTGGCTTCGGTGCGGAGGGGGCCGACCTGCGGAGGCGAGTGGCGTCGAAGCCATTGGGAATGTAAAGGAATTTTGAGGTGGGCTGCTTCGGATAGCGGGTGCGAATCTCGCGGTTTGCGGCCTCGGTGACCGAGACGACTGCCGTCGCGGCCTTGACGGCGTTGGCCTCGGCGTTGCGGGCGAAGGTCTGGGCTTTGTCGCTGGAACTGCTGAACTGGAAGGCTGCGACGTCAAAGGCGGTGGCGATCCACTCGTCGCGGAAGTCGAGGACGATCGCGAGGTCGGGGAAATCCTTGCGCAGGCGCTCGGCAACGAGGACGTTGGAGTACGGTGCGGCGGTGATGAGGACGAGGTCGATCTGGCGCTGGCGGACGATGCGGCGTGCGGCACGGGTGAGGATTGGCAGCCAGGTGACCTGGGGGTCGGGTAGCAGCAACTCCTGGAGCGTGCGCTTCAGGAAGCTGGGCTTTCCTGCGGGGGCTTTTACAGCGGATGGAGTTGTGGGTTTGCCTTTGCTACTGAGCATCCGCTTCAACCATTTCTTTAGGCCGAAGGGGAGGTCGAGCGTCATGGTGCGGTGGATGGTTACCTCGGCGGGGATGTCGCGGAGGTGGGAGTCGTCGGCCCCGACGGACGATGGGTTGCGGGTCGTGAGGACGTCGAAGCGGATGTCGAATTCCGGGAAGTAGCGGGCCAGACTGGCGGCGCGCAAAATTCCGACTCCTCCGGCGGGCGGAAATGCATAGGTGACGAGCAGGACGTTCAGCTTGCTCATCGGCTGGTGGGCTCAAACAGTGGCTTGGACACGCGGCAAAATCCTCAAAACTAATGTACAGGATTCGACTCAGCAGGATGCATGATGATCGACACCGAGATGGGCGCCGGGTAGAAGCCTTAGAATAAGCGGATGCGACAGACGGTTTGCGGCGAAGTACAGACTTCAGTGTTGGGATTTGGGTGTGGATCGGTAATGGGACGGGTGGGACGCGCGGCGTCTTTGCGAGCGATAAACGCCGCATGGGACGCGGGGATCACGTTCTTCGATACAGCACGAAACTATGGGTTTGGCGAGGCTGAAGGGGTCCTGGGAGAGTTTCTCAAAGGCAAGCGGGATCAGGCAGTCGTGGCCACAAAATTTGGAATTGTTACGCAAAGGCTCAGCCCCTTGAAGCGGATGGCGGTTCCGATGGTGCGGGTCGCAAAGCAGGTCCCCGGGGTAGGGAGCCGGTTGAAGCGGGGAGGGAGCGGCCCGGTGGTGCACGGAGAGTTTTCTGTGGCTGGCTTGCACGCGTCGCTGGAGACGAGTTTGCGGGAGTTGAAGACCGATCGCGTGGATTTACTGTTTTTGCATGAGGCGACTACGGCGGTTTTTGATCATGATGAGCTGATGGCAGAGCTTGAGGCGCTTGTGCGAGCGGGGAAGGTGCTGCGGGTTGGGCTATATGGTTCGTCTGCTGTTTGCGCTGAGGGGTTGGCCCACGGGCCGGAGGTATTACGGGCGATGCAGTCTGGAGCGGACGTGTTTGATCCAGTTGCGATGGGGATGGCCAATGGGAACGAAAGGGCCGTATTTTTGATTGGAAACCATCCGTTTGGGAGCGCGGATCGAATGTCTCGGGTTACGGCGATGCTGGCCGCGATGGCGGTGGATGATAATGTTCCGGAAGAGCTTCGGGGGAAGCTATGGGGCTTGCATTGGGATGGCTTGCTAGAGGCTGTCTCAGGGATGATTCTTGAGGGGGCAGATGCGCTGGTGTTCTCGATGATGGAGGAGAAGCATGTTCTGGATAACGTTCGGGCGGTAGAGATGTGTCGTTTTAGTTCTGGGGAGCTGAGGTCGATGCGGGCGCGGATGGTGAAGTAACCGCTGTCCCAAAAGCGAGACATCGCGCAACCTGTTTATTGGAGTTGAATTTTCAGGCGGTCTGCCAGGCGCATTGCGAGCGACATGGTGGTGAAGCTGGGGTTGGAGCTTCCGCCGGCCGGGTAGACTGCAGCGGTTGCGAGCGAGAGATTTGGATTCGGTGGACGGTTAGGTTGGGGTCGACGACGTTTTGGCGCGGGTCGATGCCCATGCGGCAGCCGCCCATGGGGCGGTAGGTGTCGGTAATGCCGGAGATCTCGGCTTCGGGGTCGAAGATTTCAGGGCGCCAGTTGACGCCTTCGAGACCGAGTGCATCGAACCGTTCGCGGAGGTAGCTGGCGAAGCTGCGGAGGGTGGAGAGGTCGTGGTCGGAGACTGTCCAGTCAACTACGGTTTTGAGCATGCCGAGGTGGTCGAATTCCGCATCCAGACGAATGCGGGTTTCCAGTAGCGGCATCTGCTTGGAGTCGAGGCACAGCGTGACGGCGGCGCGGGGGC
>JAYVZU010000216.1:0-1847 GCA_043783075.1 Rhodanobacteraceae bacterium | reverse complement strand
TGAGTGCTGGTGTGCTGATTGGCGTCGTGGCTCTGTTGGCGCGCCGGTTCTTGCTGCCTGAGCGGCGTGATTTCCGCTTCAATGAACGGACCTTGCTGCACGAAAAGATCAAGAATAATTACATATCGATGGACTCGATTATTGTATCGGCGTTCATTCTGTTCCATGTTGGGAGCCGTGCCGTTGGGGCAGGCGCGAAGCTGGCAATGGAAGGGCCGGATAGGTTCCAGCCATTTGCGATGTCGCTGTCGCATGGATTTAGTCCGGCGAATGCAGAGGCCTGGCGGGTGTTTGGATATTGGGGTGCGCTGGGGAGTGTGCTGGCATTTCTGAGTTACTTTCCGTACTCGAAGCACATTCATATTTTTATGGCTCCGGCTAAGTATCTGGTGTCCCGGGATGTAACTTCGGGTGTTCTTCCGGCGATGGATCTCGATATGGAAGCCGAGCAGCCTAGGCTTGGAGCTCACAAGTTGGAGGATCTGGCTTGGCCGAGGCTTCTCGACGCTTACGCTTGTATCCAGTGCAATCGCTGCCAGGATGTTTGTCCCGCGACGGCGACGGGGAAGTCGCTGAGTCCGTCGGCGCTGGAGATCAACAAGCGTATGGAGTTGACTGCAATCAGCGGAAGTTTGCCCGGGTTTGAGAGTGGTGCGGCCAGCCCGAATCCGCTTCTGAAATTTGCTTTGTCGCCTGAAGCTGCCTGGGCCTGCACAACTTGCGGGGCCTGCATGGAGGCGTGCCCGGTACAGGACGAACCGATGTTGGACATCATCGATATTCGCCGGCACCAGGTGATGATTGCGGGAGAGTTTCCGGCTCAGTTGCAGACAGCATTTCGCGGGATGGAACGCGCGAAGAATCCCTGGGGCATCAACCATGACAAGCGCATGGATTGGGCTGCGGGCCTTAATGTGAAAACGACAGACGAGAATCCGGAGCCGGACGTCTTGTTCTGGGTGGGCTGTGCGGCGAGTTACGATCCGCAGTCGCAGAAGACGGCACGGGCGTTTGTGCAGTTGCTTGACCATGCGGGCGTAGACTTTGCGGTGCTTGGGAAGCGCGAGTGTTGTACGGGTGATAGCGCGCGGCGGGCGGGCAATGAATATCTCTACAACCAGCTGGCCACTGAGAATGTAACTACCTTGAATCAGGTGAAACCGAAGTTGATTGTTGCCACTTGCCCGCACTGTATGAACGCGATTGGCAAGGAGTACAAGCAGCTTGGCGGCGACTACAAGGTGATGCACCATACCGAGTACCTTGAGCAGTTGGTTGCGGACGGGAAGCTGGTCACAGAGGTTGGGACATCAACTGTTACCTATCACGATCCTTGCTATCTGGGACGTCACAATGGCGTGTACGACGCGCCACGGAATGTCTTGAATATTCTCAGCAATTCGTTTGTCGAGTTGGATCGCAACCGCGAGAATTCATTTTGCTGCGGCGCGGGTGGCGCGCAGTTCTGGAAGGAAGAAGAAGCCGGGACGGAGAGGATCTCTGACAATCGATTCCGCGAGGTTCGTGACGCGCTGGACGGCGCGGCGGACAAAGTTTTGGCGGTCGGGTGTCCGTTCTGCAAGAGCATGTTGGACAGTACGCCGGGCAAAAGTGGCGATCAGATCGCGGTAAAGGATGTGGCGGAGTTGCTGCTGGAGGGCGTGCAGCGAAAGTTGGGAGTCGCGAGTATGGTTGCGGCTCCGATGCCGCAGGCGGTAAGGCCTGTTGAAGTCGCTCCAGTTGTTCTGGAGTCGCTACCTGTCGAGGACGAGCCTGCGGCCGTAACTGCCGCAGAGGTTGCGCCCCCGGTCGAGCGCAAGAAGTGGGCACCGAAGAAGGCTGTGGCG
>JAYVZU010000215.1:0-5673 GCA_043783075.1 Rhodanobacteraceae bacterium | reverse complement strand
GTGATGGTGGCGGGCGAAGATATTACGCAGATGAAAGAGAAGCAGCTTCAGGAGGTCCGGCGGAAGCTGACGATGGTCTTCCAGAATGGGGCGCTCTTCGATTCGATCACGGTAGGCGAAAATGTGGCGTTTCCTCTGCGGGAACGCCGCGATATGGAGGAGGACCAGATTATGCAGGTCGTCCGGGGGCTGTTGGAGATGGTGGGAGTGGCGGGGATGGCGGATTTGTTGCCGAGCGATCTTTCGACCGGGATGAAGCGGTCGGTGGCGATTGCGCGGGCGCTGGCTTCTCAGCCGGAGGCGGTGCTGTATGACGAACCGACGACGATGGTCGACCCTTTGATGGCGCATTTGCTGGGGAATTTGATTCAACGGCTGAAGCAGCAACTGCATCTGACAAGTATTGTCGTGACGCACGATATGCGTTTTGCGCGGAAGCTGGCGGATCGGCTGGTTTTTCTGCATCAGGGGGAGGCGCGATTTTTTGGGACGCTGGCGGAGATGGAGCAGAGTGACGATGAGGTATTACGGGAGTTTTTTACTTTGGATGAATTGGTTCTGCCACGTTGAGCAAAAGTGTTAAGATGAGATTCACACGGTCGATGTAAGTTGTTGAAAATGGATTGTGTGTGGCAGTGCCCATCGAGTATGCTGGCGGCAATCCGATCATCCTGTCAACCGCACTCCGAATGAGAGTTTCTTGCAGGCTAGTCCGAGGTATTGGTCAGCCGAGCGTGCAGTGAATCGCAGTGATTGTTGATGCGGTATGCAAACAGATTAGACATTACAACCGAACAAAGTGAGCCATCGAGCGGGAAAGATAGACCGTGATATGGCAGAAATCGTAGTTGGTTTTGCAGGGGGACGCTCGTAGATGGCGACACCAGATTACTTACAACAGGTGGTCGTTTCAGGCCGGCGGCACGGTAGCGGACGGGCGAACTCTTCCCGGCGCGGCGTGTTCCAACGTCCGAGCGTAACGAGCCTGGTTTGGGCAACTCTGGATGCGCTTACTGCTGCGGTGGCTGCGGTGATGGCGATTCGGCTGCGGATTCACTCGCCGAATCATCAGGTTTTTTCGATGTTGCCGGCGATTCTGGCTAATGCGCCAAAGGTCTGGCTGATCTATCTGGGATGGTTTTCGATTGCTCTGGTACTGATTACGCGCTCCTCGGGGCTGTATGGGCCGATCCATAATCGAAGTGGATTGCACGAACTGCGCATGACCGTGCAGGCGACCTTGACTGCGGGCCTGCTGCTTTGCGGTGCGCTTTATCTATCGCGCGGTATTGCTGTCTCTCGCGCGGTGGTTGTGCTGCTGGTTGTGATTACGGCTGTCCTGCTGAGCGTTCGGCGAGCGATCTGGCGCAAGATGGAGTACAGCCGCTATCTGCAGGGGCTGGAGACTCGGAACGTACTGATCGTCGGCGCGGGCCGGGTGGCTCATGCGCTGCGCAATCACCTGGAGTCGTTGCGACATCTCGGGTTCCGGTTCAAGGGTTTTGTGGCTCTGACGGAGCGTGAGGCGGAGTCTGGCGACGCGGATGTGATCGGCGATGTGCGGAATACGCTGCAGCTGGCGCGGTCGCTGTTTGTGGATGAGATTTTCTTTTCGGTTCCGGCGGACAAGAAGCTGGTAATCAGCCTGGTTGAAGAGGCGCGGGCGATGGGAATCGATGTGCGCGTGGTGCCGGACCTATACGACGGCCTGGCGTGGAATGCGCCGGTGGAGTATATAGGGCAGTTTCCGACGATTCCGCTGCATCGCCGCGACTTCCCGATTGGCGCGTATCTGATGAAGCGGGTGCTGGATATTGTGATCTCGGTGACGGCGATGACGTTGGCATCACCTATTTTGCTGGCGATTGCGGCGGCGGTGAAGTTTGACGCGGTGAAGAGCGGCGATGATGGGGCGATCTTCTATAAGGCGGCCCGGATTGGGCGCAAGGGCCGGACGTTTGATTGCTACAAGTTCCGCACGATGGTGTCGAATGCTGACCTGCTGAAGGCGAAGCTGGAGCATATGAACGAGCGCAAGGGTGTGCTGTTCAAGATTGTGAACGATCCACGGATTACGCGGGTTGGGCGGGTGTTGCGGAAGTACTCGCTGGACGAACTTCCACAGTTTTACAACGTATTGCGCGGCGATATGAGCCTGGTTGGCCCGCGGCCTCCGATTGCGAGCGAGGTGGAGCAGTACGATCTGGCCCACTTGCGTCGTCTGGATGTGCTGCCTGGGATTACCGGGTTGTGGCAGGTTGAGGCGCGACAGGATCCGTCGTTCGATAGCTACATTTCGCTGGATACGGCGTATGTGGAGAACTGGAGCTTCTGGCTGGATCTGAAGATTCTGGCTCGGACGGTTGGCGTGGTGTTCTCGGGGACTGGGTCTTAGCAGTCTGAGAAAGGCAGAGACGGCGCGGATAAGTGGGATAAAGGACGGATGGTGCGGATCTCTTATCGTCCTATCGATACGTCTGGTTTTATTCGTTTGATCCGTTCTTTATCCGTGACATCCGCGCCGCTCTTGATATTGCGTGTTCCCTGTAAACTGATTGTGTGAAGATTGCGCTTGCCCAGATAAATCCTACGGTTGGGGACTTCGTAGGGAATACGCGAAAGATTTTGGAGTTTGCCGAGCGCGCAAAGGGGCTGGGTGCGGACCTGGTGCTGTTTCCGGAGCTGGCTGTTTGTGGGTACTGGCCGGCGGATTTGCTGGAGAAGAAGTCGTTTATTCTGCAGGCGGGCGAGGCTCTGAAGCAGGTTTGTGACTGGACTGCAGTGGCGGGGCGGCCTTCGGTATTGTGCGGCGGCGTGTTGCCGATGGAAGGCGTCACCGAGGGCAAGCGGGTTCGGAATGTTGCGGTATTGATGGAGCATGGCGTGATGAAGGCGGTGCAGCAGAAGATGTTGCTGCCTTTTTATGACGTCTTTGATGAACAGCGATATTTTGAGCCAGCGGCGGCTCAGCGGCTGATGCATGTGGTGACGTCGGCTGGGGATGCGCCGGTGGCGATTACGATCTGCGAGGATGCCTGGAACGATAAGGATTTCTGGCCACGACGGTGGTATCGGGTGGACCCGATTGAGCGGCTGATGCAGGAATGGGGCGACATCCGTTACGGCACGCCGCGGGTGATTTTGAATATTTCGGCGTCGCCGTATTGGCAGGGGAAGCGCGAGGTTCGGCAGGAGATGCTGGGGGCGCTGGCGCGGCGGCATGGAGCGTATGTCGCGATGACGAACCAGGTGGGCGGCAACGATAGCTTGATCTTCGACGGGAGTTCGCTGGCGGTGGCGCCGGATGGAAGCGTGATTGCGCAGGCGGCTTCGTTTGAAGAGGATCTGGTGGTGTTTGATACGAGTGCAGAAGCAGATCCCTCCGCTTCGCTACGGGATGACAAACAAAGTTCGCTACGGGATGACAAACAAAAGGGCGAGGCTGGGGCTGAGATAAAGGCGACTTGGGATGCGCTGGTTTTGGGGACTCGGGATTATGTGCGGAAGTGTGGGTTCTCGAAGGCTCTGATTGGGTTGAGTGGTGGGATCGATTCGGCGCTGGTGGCTGCGATTGCGGTGGAGGCTCTGGGTGCGGAGAACGTGATGGGCGTCGGGATGCCGAGCGAGTATTCGTCGGAGGGGTCTAAAGATGACGCAAGAGACCTTGCCCGGAGACTTGGGATTCGGTTTGAGATGCTGGCCATTCACGACCCGTTTGAGGCCGTGATGAAGACGCTGGAGCGACTGTTTGCGGGGACAGCGTTTGGGTTGGCGGAGGAGAATGCGCAGTCTCGGGTGCGCGGCGTTTTGCTGATGGCGTTGTCGAATAAGTTTGGAGCGCTGGTACTTACGACGGGCAATAAGAGCGAGATGTCTGTCGGTTACTGTACGCTTTATGGCGACATGGTTGGTGCGCTGGCGGTGATTGGCGACGTGATGAAGACCAGGGTTTATGCGTTGAGCCACTATGCGAATCGGGAGCGGGAGATTATTCCGCTGGCGACGATTGAGAAGGCTCCGAGTGCGGAGTTGCGGCCGGACCAGAAGGATACGGACTCGCTGCCGCCGTACGAGGTGCTGGACCCGATCCTTGAGGCGTATGTGGAGCGGTATTGGTCTGCGGAGCAGATTGCCGCGGACCAGAATGTGGATGTGGAGTTGGTGCGGCAGGTGTTGAAGCTGGTGGAGCGCAGTGAGTACAAGCGCCAGCAGGCTGCGCCGGTATTGAAGGTGACACGTAAGTCGTTCGGGATGGGGAGACGTTTTCCGATTGCGGTGAAGGTTCAGATTTAGTTTTTAACTACATGCACGGCAGCCGTGGAGAGCGGCAGAAGGATGGATAGCTTGAAGATGAAGTTGCATTTGGCGATGGGCTTGGCGGTAGTTGGGATGACGGGCGTTGTCGTGGCCCAGGGAACGCCGGCTGCACCGGCACCGGCAAAGGCACCGGCAGCACAGGCTCCGGTCGCGCCGTTGAAGCTTTACTCGCTGAACTCGGCGACGCAGGCTGATCCATTTCCTCCGACGAATCCGAAGAACTTTACGGCAGATTCGCCGTCGGTCGTGACTGTGGATAGCTATTTGAAGGCTATGGTTGGATTCGACCAGAACCGTATTTGGCGGGTTGCGGCGATCCAGAAGACGACCGCGCCGGGTGTGAGCAAGGTGACGGTGCTGGTGTCTGAAAAGGGACCGAATGCGAAGGTTTTGACTGCGGTGTTCTACGTGATGCCGGATGGCAAACACCTGATTGCGGGCGATGCGAATGGTATTAGTCCGTTTGGAGCGCAGCCGTTTGCTGTGAATCGCGCGATCCTGCAGGCTAAGGCTACTGGACCGGCACAGGGTAGTGTGTCGAAGGACCTGATGTTGGTGGAGTTTGCAGATTTGCAGTGCCCGCACTGCAAGGACGCTCAGGTAACGATGGACAAGCTGGTGAAGGACTTCCCGAAGGCACGCATCGTGTTCGAGAGCTATCCGCTGACGGAGATTCATCCATTTGCTTTCCAGGCGGCGACTTATGGGGCGTGCATCGCGAAGAAGAGTTCGGATGCGTTCTTTACCTATGTGCAGGCTGTGTATGACACACAGGGTGCGCTGACGACCGAGGCTGCCGAGCAGACGTTGAAGAATGCGGCGACCAAGGCTGGCGCCGATCCGACGGCGATTGCTTTCTGCTCTGCGAGCGAGGCAGCCAAGAACGAGGTGAACGAATCGACGGCGTTGGCGAATGAACTCGGCATTGATCAGACACCCATGTTGGCGATCAACGGCCGGCTGATTTCAGTCTCAGCGCTGCCGTACGAGACTTTGAAGTCGCTGATTCAGTTTCAGGCGGAGTTGGATGGCGTCAGCGCTGCAGCGGTTTCGCCTGCGGGTACGGGTGTGGACCTGAAGTCTCGGTAAGGGCACGGATTCCCTTTCTGTTGTACAGCCATGGCCGCGCGCGGCGGGATATAGTTTGCGAATGGCTGTAGCGGACGTTGAGCTCGAAAACATGCAGGAATCGCGGGTTGCGACCGGAGTTGGCTTCGGGTTCGCGCCCGCGACTCTGCTTGTGCTGACGGTTGGCGCATTGGAGGGTTGGTACGGCAAGACGGTTGCCGGGGATGTCTATGGCTCGGATGCGGTGCAGTATCTGGATATTGCGCGGGCGTTTGAGCGGGGGGACCT
>JAYVZU010000214.1:0-1859 GCA_043783075.1 Rhodanobacteraceae bacterium | reverse complement strand
GGGCCCAGGTGCTGACCCCGCTGTTGACGTTGAATTCGGTCATCTGCTCCCCGCCCAACCCTAGCACATAGCTGGAAGTCGGAGTGTACCCATACCCCAGGTTGCAACTGAACTGGTTCAGGTTTACCTTCGAGACCCGAATCCCCGCCGCATCGTAGATGTACCCAGTGACTGTGCCGACGAAGTTACTCACCGCGCACAGTCGGCCCTCGCCATCGAACAGATCGTTATTCAAACCGTCGTACGTGACATTGCCGGCCGCGTCGTAGAGGAAGCCTGCCGCATCCGACGTCGCCACCCTGACCTTATTACTTTCTCGCTCCGACCCATCGACGCCATGCATCCTACGGCAGGCGATATTTGTCATGCCCTGTTCTCGTTTCTCAACGACTCTCTTTGTCGATCCATTTATCCGGCGCGACATGCAACCGGAGCTGCCGAATAAATTCGGCATGGTCAACATGAAACCGTGTGTGTGTCACGGCGGTGTTACCTTTGACAACCGCTGTCAACCTGGCCCCTTTCCACGACTCAACCCGCTCAACTTCGTTCCATCGAATAGATGTGCCCCGCCATGGAAAAACCGCAATAGATTTCACCTCTGATGGTGAAATGACAACTGGTTTCAGTGGCAAGAATGGGCAAATTAGCCCAAATCCAAGAAAAGACAGGCTTGAAGCCATGTGATCTCGGGAGAGTATCCCGTACGCGCCGATTGCAACGCAAACCAGCCCTCCAAACCACACGAGAATTCTTACATGCTTCTGAATCGGAAACGTTGTGAAATCTTGATGATCTACGCGTGTGGCTTTGGTTGCGGTGCCCGCCAGTCCAGCGATAATCAAATAGACAACAACTGGAATTAGTGCTGTCACGAAATGCATTCTATCCCTTTCATTCAGAGTTCCTAGAACAGCCCATCATCCCGTTCAAATTCTGACATGGAATGGGACCTCACAGTCGGGCATCATGATCTGCGCTACTGTTTCTTCTCAGCATCAGGATTTGTCACCATGTTACTCGCGGTTGATTTGGCTGTTCCAGAGATCACCTCGACAGTTTTTGCACCTGTCTTTTCAGCGCTCGCTGCGGCGGCCGCCTGCTTTTCCAGACTCCTTGCGTGCCTAGCTCCCATTTTAGAGCCGATTTTCCCCTCAATCTCTGATGCTGAACTGCCATGGGCCCAAGCCCCAACACCCTTCCCGGCCTTCGATAATGTCGGACCAGCCGCACCAGCTGCTGCATCCGTCAAGATTTTCCCGGCAGTATTCTTTTCTCCTTTCTCATGCCGGCTAACGAGTCCGCCTATCACGGCGGCGCCAGCTCCATAGGCTGACTTTGAAAAAAGGGACGCACCTTCAGTACCTGCGGTGACGGCGCCAGTAATGGCACCATCTGCAGCGGCCCCCTTGATGCCGGCCATCGTCACGTTCTGGCCACTAATCAAGTCAGATGCAACTTCTATCACTGCGCCGACTCCAGCTCCAATCGCTGCGCCTGCTGCAACTTCCGCGACATAGGCGAGACATACTGGGCAATGACCATCGGCGTCCGCCCTCGATGGCGGGTTGTTGCCGACGTAACCATACAGATTTAAGGTCTGTGGATTGTCAAGCTGGGCATAAGGCACCGGCTCTTCCTTCACGCTCCAATCGGGGCTCATCCACCGGCCCGTGTTGGAATTGTAGTACCGGGCGGCGAAGTAGTCGTTGCCGGTTTCGTTGTCTCTTTCCTTGCCGGTGAAGTGGTGTTCGGTGGGATCGGTGCAGTTTCCTGATGCGGTCAGCCCGTTGCTGAATTGCAGGCTTATGTAGGTGGAGACGCAGCCGTTGGCCCCGACCTCGGCTCGCTTAGTGCCG
>JAYVZU010000213.1:0-1862 GCA_043783075.1 Rhodanobacteraceae bacterium | reverse complement strand
GGGCTCACGGTGTACCCGGGTTCCGTTCTGGTGAAGAAGGATAACGGCAAGAGCGATGGCGCGGCGGATATCAATATGAGCTTCGGCAGCTTCCACCTTGGGGTGAAGGCCATTAGTTATAGGACGCCGGACGCGCCGGATAAGGTGCTCGCCTTCTATCGCAACGACATGGCGCACTTTGGCACGGTGATTCTGTGCAAGGGAGCCAGCGCTGTCGGCATGCCAGACCACACGCCGGACGGCCTGACGTGCGACAAGGAGAAGGGCACAAATATTCATATCGACGACGACCGCTCGCAGATGGAGCTGAAGGCCGGGTCCAAGCAGCGCCAGCACATTGTGGCGATTGAAAACGACGGGACCGGGACGAAGATCGGGCTGATCGCGCTTGATCTGCCGGGGCGGCTTGGGGCGGATAAGGATGATAAGGATTAGGGGAATCAGGGGTGGTGGAACTACTCAGAGAATTGAGATGACATGCCGATAGAGCCGTATTGGAGTCAGGTAGAGCCAGCTAAAGATGCAGAGCTTTGGCGGTTTATGGACCTTCGAAAGTTCCGCGACCTTATGGCAAGCGAGGAGCTATATTTTCGCCGGGCGGACTTGTACCCCGACACGAGCGAAGGCATTCCCCCCGAGGAGTACGCTCTAGGTGTTCTAGGCCTTGACCGATACGACATAGCTGACAACGTTAAGCTCAATAATCATCTTGGCTCAATCGCTCAACACCGCGAGGCGTTTTACATTAGCTGCTGGTACCTATATGGCGAAGGGCATGAAAAGCTCGACATATGGGAGACCTACGGCCACGATAGTGTAGCGGTCTGCACTCGTTATGAATTGCTGCACGATGCATTGAATGGATTACATGATGATGCACATTTGGGCCGCGTTCAGTATGGGAGCGATCATCTGACCGACCGCTTCAACGCGTTGGAATTCATCACAACAAAGCAGTGCAAGTACGCGCATGAATGCGAAGTCCGAGCGATCATCACATCATTTGACCCACTCTGCAGCGGCAACCGCCATATCGATTTAGACAATTTTCCGCATGCTCGCCCGTTGGCTATCAACCCTCGCAATTCTTGGATTCCCGACTCGAAACGCCGTCGCATAGACATGCGGACGCTTATCACCGATGTTGTAATCTCACCTTGGGCGGAACCGGATGCTGTGGAGGAGGTTGGACTTTGGCTCCATAGCAAACAATTCTCTACCTTGGCTAAGAGGTCTAAATTCACAAATCCAAACACCCCTACGTTAGCAGAATTCCGGGAGCACCGACTTCTCTTCAGAGAGGCACTGACAGAGCCCGGCGTGGCTGAGGAGACTGAGGCTGCGAAGGACGAGGTAGGTCAGTTCACGAGGGAGATTTCCACCCTCACTTCAGAACGAGTTCGATGGTTGTACAAACAGCGGTGGGAGACTCTGAGACTCACTCCGGGCGAACTCCCCAGGGTCTCCGATGCACAGTATTTAGAGGCGACGCTCCGTATACTCGCTATCTTGAAGAAGCGTGACTTCGACGGAGGTACAGAGTTTTAATTTCGACAGTGATCTGCCAGGGTGAGTGATTCGCGCGGCCAATCGAAATCAAACTCCGCGTTTTCGCAAAGCCAATCACTCTGCTCAAGCTGACAAACCGAGGAATTGCACGATTGGCTGGCCCGCGTTTCGCGAATCGCTACAATGGAGAGATGCGCGAACTCTGCCACCGCTGCCACGGCGAACTCCCCTCCAGTACCGCTGGCGGTCGGCATGACGACGATGCCGCAAATCTCTTCTGTCCGCGCTGCGGCGCGCCGCAGATTCTGCTGCCCGAGCAC
Source organism: Rhodanobacteraceae bacterium (assembly GCA_043783075.1). GTDB lineage: Bacteria > Acidobacteriota > Terriglobia > Terriglobales > Acidobacteriaceae > Edaphobacter. Next base: position 33 of record JAYVZU010000213.1, on the reverse strand, counting down.
ATGTATGTGGAGGCTCCGCTCCCGGCTACCAGC
>JAYVZU010000212.1:0-5704 GCA_043783075.1 Rhodanobacteraceae bacterium | reverse complement strand
ATGCGGAATGCGGCATCGAGGGTGGAAGATCTAAAGGAAGAACCACACACATGGCACAGAAGATTTCGAAGAATCTGGCGAAGGCGCGTGCGCTCGTTGAGCCCCGTCCCTACACCTTGATTGACGCAGTTCCGCTCCTCCAGAAGGCCAAGTACGCGAAGTTCGACGAGACCGTCGACATCACGCTCCGCCTCGGAGTTGACCCCCGCCACGCCGACCAGATGGTCCGCGGCACCGTCGTTCTCCCGCACGGCCTTGGCAAGACCAAGATCGTTGCCGTCATCGCCTCGGGCGACAAGATCAAGGACGCGGAAGCGGCCGGCGCTGAGTTCTTCGGCGGCGAAGAGCTCGTCGAGAAGATTCAGAAAGAAGGCTGGACTGCCTTCGACGCCTTGATCGCGACTCCCGACATGATGCGTTCGGTTGGTCGTCTCGGTAAGGTTCTCGGACCCAAGGGCCTGATGCCAAACCCGAAGACCGGCACCGTCACCACCGACGTTGTTTCCGCAATCAAGGAGATCAAGGCTGGTAAGGTCGAGTTCCGCACGGACAAGACCGCACTCGTTCACGTCCCGGTTGGCAAGCTCTCGTTCGACTCCCAGAAGCTGATCGACAATGCCATGACCGTGATTTCGAGCGTGCTCAAGGCCAAGCCGTCGGCAGCCAAGGGTAAGTACATCAAGGGCATGACGATCTCTTCGTCGATGGGCCCTGGCGTACAGCTCGACAGCTCAGTCTCGGATCTCGCGGGCAAGGTCTAACTTCTTCGCGAAACAGCTTCTCGCCGCTTAGCGGCACAATTTTTCATAGCTGGCACGGAACAGCCAGCAGCTAAAGGTTAGGTTTATATGGCAATCAGCAGGGCGACAAAGGCGTTGAAGGTAAAGGTCCTCACGAAGGAACTTGAATCCTCCACGTCCGCAATCATCGGCACGTTCAAGGGGCTCACCGCCTCGAAGGACTTTGACCTTCGCAAAACCGTCCGGGCAGCCGGCGGCAGCTACCACGTCGTCAAGAACAAGCTCGCCGCCAAGGCCAGCCAAGGTTCGAAGATCGAAGCGGCGCTTCAGGGTCTGAAGGGTGTTTCGGCTGTGGCCTATACCTCGGGCGATCCGGTTGCGTTGGCCAAGGCTCTTTCGGGCTGGGTCAAGGATAACTCGGAGTTCAGCTTCAAGCTTGGCATCGTCGATGGCAAGGTAATCTCGATCGAAGAAATTACGGCTCTCGCCACCATGCCCGGCAAGGAAGAGCTCTTCTCGAAGCTCCTCTTCCTCATCCAGTCGCCGGCTCAGCGCCTCGCGACGGTTATCAACGCTACCGGCCGCGATCTCGCTGTCGTCATCAACCAGGCTGTCGAGAAGGAAAAGTTCTCGGGTGGTCCGGTTGCTGCCGCTCCGGTCGCTGAGGCTGTTGCCGGAGTAGAAGCCGCTCCGCTCGCAGAGGCTGTCGCTGAAGTTGCTGCTCCCGTAGAGGAAGTCGCAGCTCCGGCCGAAGAGGTTGCAGCCTCTGTTGAAGAGGCTGCTGCTCCCGAGCCTGCTGCAGAGTAGTTCTCCCACAAGATTCGTCACATCCTACGGGGTGCGCTTGTCTGGGCGCAACGGAAACCCCCGAAAGTGTGGCAGCCGAAGTCCTTATGGTTTCGGAGACGGCAATACACAAATAAACAGGCAATACGAGATTCGATTCAAATTGGAGAAATAACATGGCGGATATTCAGCAGTTGGAAGATGCAATCGTTAGCCTGAGCCTGCTCGAGGCTTCAGCACTGGTCAAGAAGCTCGAAGAGCGTCTCGGCGTTTCAGCAGCAGCAGCAGTTGCAGCCCCGGCAGCAGGCGGCGGCGCAGTTGCAGCAGTCGTGGAAGAGAAGACGGAGTTCACCGTTATCCTGAAGGATGCCGGCGCGAACAAGATCTCGACCATCAAGACCGTCCGTGAAGTTACGGGTCTCGGCCTGAAGGAAGCGAAGGATCTCGTTGATGGCGCTCCCAAGCCCCTCAAGGAGAATGTCTCGAAGGACGACGCGGCTGCAGTCGCGAAAAAGTTCGAAGGCATCGCAACCGTCGAAATCAAGTAGTTTTCATCAGTTGCACGGAATGGCAGAACGCGGTATCCTATTTCGTGGGGATATCGCTTCTGCCTATCCGCGTGGAAGTAGCATCCCGACAAGTTCAGGGCTAGGTTCCAGCAGAAAAGTAAGGTAAGACCAGCAAATTCAGAGCTTTTTCCGGTTCATCCTGCATTCGAAGCAGGCTAAGGGGCCGGCCATTGTACCCGTCAAGCGGCGGACAGGTACCGTGAAACAGGCAAGCGGCAGCGATCTTTGGGGCACGGCGAGCCTTGAAGGGTGGCAGGCATCTCATTACGATCCATGCAATTAGTGCGAACGACGTACTTTCCGCTCACGGGACCTTGTGTCCCCACGGGCGTTTTTGCCGTCTCTATCGCTATTTCGAGCCGCAATTCGCCCCAGCATTAGGCCACGCCGTGTTTGTAGCAGCTTTGTAATTGTCCGGAAAGTAAAAAGTTTAGCCGCAAAGTTCATAAGTTCCGTTCGGAGTCAATGCGTAAATCCGAACCGTAGTTGCACGGCGAAGGGTGTAGCGCGATCTCAGAGTGCTTCGAGATCCCTGGCGCAAAGCAAAAAGTACACAGCAGAACCGGCCGAGTTACTTCCGGCCGCTCAGAAATGCGTAGAGGTATATCGCACGCGAGGGCGGTATACCTCTAATCGGCCAAAAGTCGATTTACTTAAGCGCAATGACCCTCGGAGAGCATTTGCTCTTCCCCTCGCCGCAGACGTGAGTTTCAGTAGCAGACTTGAGTTTCAGTAGTCGATGTGCCAGGAGAGAACATGTCCGAACAGACCCATCAGGCGTCCCGATCCAGCGAAACCCGCCCCCTTCGCAGCCGTCTCGATTTTTCAAAAATCCCTACCGCAATCCAGATCCCCAATCTCATCGAAGTGCAACGCCGCTCCTACGAGCGCTTTCTCCAGATGGACAAGCTCCCGCAGGAGCGCGAAGACAACGGCCTTCAGTCGGTCTTTACGTCCGTATTCCCCATCACCGACTTCCGTAACGTGTCGGAGCTCGAGTTTGTCGATTTCTCGATCGGCAACTGGGAGTGCAAGTGCGGTTACCTCAAGGGTCTCAACCACCTCCGCACGGCCTGCACCAACTGCGGCCACATGGTTATCACTGACCCCTTTCACCCGGGCGAAGTCCTGTGTAACTTCTGCGGAACCTACAACAAGAACACGCCTGACTTCTGCACCAAGTGCGGAGACCCTGTCGGCCTACAGCTGAAGTATGACCAGGCAGAGTGCGAAGAGCGCGGCATGACATACTCCGCACCGCTGAAGGTGACGATTCGCCTCAAGATCTACGACAAGGACCCCGAGACCGGCGTCAAGAGCCTCCGCGACATGAAGGAGCAAGAAGTCTTCTTCGGCGATATCCCCTTGATGTCCCAGAACGGCACTTTTATTGTCAACGGAACCGAGCGCGTTATCGTCTCGCAACTCCACCGTTCGCCAGGCGTCTTCTTTGAGACGGCCAACAACCGTACCTACTTCCTCGGCAAGATCATCCCGTACCGCGGTTCGTGGGTTGAATTTGAGTACGACCAGAAGAACACCCTCTACGTCCGTATCGACCGCAAGCGCAAGTTCCTCGGCACCATCTTCCTCCGTGCTCTCGGCCTCCGCACGGACGAAGAAATTCTCAAGACCTTCTACACCGTCGACACGATCGGTGTTCACGAAGGCAAGCTGAGCTGGAAGGTTGTTCCTGAGGGTATTACCAACCTCCTCGGCAGCCGCCCGGCCGTCGCTCCCAAGCACAACGGCGAAGATATTGGCGCGGCTGGCAAGAAGATCGGCCCCAGCGTCATGAAGTCCCTGCGCGCCAACAAGATCGAAGCGGTTGAAGTTGAGACCTCTGAGTTCGACGGCGCAATGACGGCCTCCGACGTGGTCGACATGGCCACCGGCGAACTGCTCTACGAATCCAACCAGGAGCTCACCGCCGACAAGCTGCACAAGATCATCCAGTCCGGTGTCACCAGCTTCGAGGTCTTCTTCCCCGAGCGCGACGACGTAGGCAACATCATCACCAACACCCTTCGCCGCGACTCCGTGCGCAAGCCCGAGGAAGCTCTGATCGAGATCTACCGCAAGCTGCGTCCGGGGGACCCACCGACACTGGACACCGCGACCGCGCTCTTCGAAGGCATGTTTTTCGATCCGCGCAAGTACGACTTCTCGCGCGTTGGCCGTCTCAAGTTCAACATCAAGCTGTACGAGAATCAGGACCCCAGCGGCCTGGACAAGCGCACGCTGACTCCCGAAGACTTCTACGGGACGATTCGGTACCTGCTGAAGCTTCGGAAGAATATCGGTGCCGTTGACGATATCGATCACCTTGGCAACCGCCGCGTCCGCGCTGTCGGTGAGTTGATGGAGAACCAGTTCCGCATCGGACTCGTTCGTATGGAGCGCGCCATCAAGGAAAAGATGAGCGTGTATCAGGAAATGTCGACGGCGATGCCGCACGACCTGATCAATGCCAAGCCTGTCATGGCCGCGATCCGCGAGTTCTTCGGTTCGTCGCAGCTCTCGCAGTTCATGGACCAGACCAACCCCCTATCGGAGATCACGCACAAGCGTCGCCTCTCCGCCCTTGGACCCGGTGGTCTGTCGCGTGAGCGTGCCGGCTTCGAAGTCCGCGACGTGCACCCGACCCACTACGGTCGTATTTGCCCGATTGAGACACCTGAAGGCCCGAACATCGGACTGATTTCATCCCTCTCCTGCTTCGCGCGCATCAACGAGTACGGCTTCATTGAGAGCCCGTACCGCCGCGTGAAGGATGGTACCGCGCTCGACTTCCTCGCCGTCACCAACGCCGGTGAGAGCGGTCTGCGTCAGGGCGATTACCTCGAAACCAGCGAAGCGCACAAGATGAACGAAGAGCTTCGCAAGGCCGGCAAGCGCACCATGGACCTCGAGCCCTTCAGCTTCTATCTCTCTGCCTGGGAAGAGGATCGCCACACGATCGCGCAGGCGAACATCGAGCTCGACGCTAACCTGAATATCGTTCAGGACATCGTCGACGCCCGTCGTCAGGGCAACTTCGTCCTCGTCAACAAGTCAGAAGTGGACTATGTCGACGTATCGCCGAAGCAGCTCGTCTCGGTCGCCGCATCTCTCGTACCGTTCCTCGAACACGACGACGCAAACCGTGCACTGATGGGCGCCAACATGCAGCGTCAGTCTGTGCCGCTTCTGGTCGCTGAGGCTCCCTTCGTGGGAACCGGCATGGAAGGCGTTACCGCCCGCGACTCAGGCGCCGTCATCCTCGCCAAGCGTAACGGCATCATCGATTCCGTCGACTCGGAGCGCATCATCGTCCGTGTTGAAGGCGAGCATCACCCCACGCAGCTCTCGCGTGAGGTCGGCTCGGACATCTACCAGCTCACCAAGTTCAAGCGCTCCAACCAGAACACCTGCATCAACCAGAAGCCGATCGTTCGCCAGGGCGACCGTGTGGTCAAGGGTCAGGTCATCGCGGACGGACCTTGCACCGAGCAGGGCGAACTCGGCCTCGGCCGTAACGTCCTGGTAGCCTTCATGCCGTGGCGCGGTTACAACTTCGAGGACGCGATCCTTATCTCTGAAAAGCTAGTCCGCGAGGACTACTACACC
>JAYVZU010000211.1:0-5713 GCA_043783075.1 Rhodanobacteraceae bacterium | reverse complement strand
GGGTGGGCGGGTTGTGAAGGGTATTCAGTTTGTCGATATCGTCGATGCGGGCGATCCGGCGGAGCTGGCGCATCGGCATGCGGCGGCGGGTGCGGATGAGATTGTGCTGCTGGATATTACGGCTACGCATGAAGGTCGCGGGACGCTGATCGATACGGTGAAGCGCACGGCGGCGACGCTGTTTGTGCCGTTTACGGTGGGTGGAGGTGTGCGGTCGGCGGACGATGCGGCGGCGGTGTTCGATGCAGGGGCCGATAAGGTGAGTATCAACTCTGCGGCGATTGCGAGGCCGGAGTTGATCGGCGAGATTGGCGCGAGTTTTGGGGCGCAGGCTGTGATCGTCGCGATCGATGCTCGACGCGGAGAGAAGGGCGTTGAGGATGCCGAGGTTTATGTCAGTGGGGGACGTAAAGCTACGGGGCTGAATGTTGTGCAGTGGGCTCGGGAGGCTGAGGCTCGGGGGGCCGGGGAGATTCTGCTGACCAGCATGAACACGGACGGGATGCGGAATGGGTTTGATTGTGAGCTGACTGCGGCTGTTAGTTCGGCTGTGCAGATACCGGTGATTGCAAGTGGTGGTGCGGGGAGTGCGGCTCACTTTGCGGATGTGTTTGGACGAGGTAAGGCGGATGCTGCGCTGGCGGCTAGCATTTTTCATTTTGGGGTTACGGATTCAAGGGAGTTGAAGGCGGAGTTGCAGCGGGCTGGAGTTTCGGTGCGGTTGCCCTGCTGAGAGGCTTAACACCGATTGGCACCGATTTGAAAAGCGATTTAGAACGAGCAACGGCAGGTACAGAAGCAGGTCCTCCGCTTCGCGAAGGATGACAAAGAGTTTTGGGAGAGAGATAGATAATGTTGATTCCTTCGATTGATTTGATGGGTGGACGCATTGTGCAGCTGGTGCAGGGCGAGAAGCTGAAGCTGGCGTTTGATGATTTTGAGTACTGGATCAAGCGGTTTGAGAAGTATCCGATGGTGCAGTTGATTGACCTGGATGCGGCGATGCGGCAGGGCGAGAATGCTGCCTTGATCGAGATGATCTGCAAGCGGTTGCCTTGCCAGGTTGGTGGTGGGCTGAAGACGGCCGAGGATGGCCAGCGGCTGCTCGATGCCGGGGCTAAGCGGGTAATCTTTGGGTCGAGTTTGTTTGGAGTTCCCGAGGGAGATGAAAAGCGGCGGCACAAGGTCATCAAGCTGGAGTTTGCGGAGGGGCTGAAGAAGGCTCTGGGCGAGGATGCGCTTTGCTTTTCGGTCGACACCAAGGGCGGCAAGGTGGCGGTGAAGGGTTGGAAGGATTCGGTGGATCTGACGCCGGAAGAAGCCGTGACGTGGCTCGAGGATTATTGCGCCGCGTTCCTTTACACGCACGTCGATACCGAGGGTATGATGACCGGATTTCCGATTGATATCGCTGCGATTCTGCGGGCCTGCACGGCGAAACAGCTGATCGTGGCGGGGGGCATCAAGGAGTCGCGTGAGGTGGAGGAACTCGACCTAATGGGCGTGGATGCCGTGGCTGGGATGGCGGTTTATTCCGGAGCGATGGAAGCTTAACTGCAGTGGGTAGTGAATAGTGATTAGTGGATAGCGAACTACTCACTAATCACTGCCCACTATTTTCTAGATTTGGCTGTAGGGTTTGGGGCTTAGGTACAGGTTGGTGATTTTGCGGATCAGGCTGTCGTCGCCGTTTCCGGGCATGGCGACTAATTTTTGCCAGGCTGGGGCGGCGCTGAAGGCAGACCACTTGGCTTGCAGGTCGTCCTGATCGCTGAAGACGAGCATGTAGGTGAGGTTAGGGAGGTCGGGGCCGATGAGGGCCTTGGCGCAGAAGACTGGCGTCATGCCGACGCTGCGGAAGATGCCGATCTCGGCGTTGGCGAACATCGCTACTTTGTTCTCGTGGGCTTGCTGGGTGGGGCTTTCATAGATGCGGAGCTGGAAGATTCGCTTGCCGGCGGCAGGGATGGCGAAGTCGTCGAAGGCGGAGAGCAGGGTGCTGTCGAAGCGGTGGAAGGCGGGGTGCTCGGCGGGTGCGGCGAGGAACGGTTCCGCGGCTTTCAGGTAGGCGGCGTCTTTGGCGAGCAGCGCGTCGAGATTCGCCAGAGTTTCGAGCGACGTGGATGGGATGAGGAGGTAGACGGTGGGAGTGTCGGGGCCGATGTCGAGCTTGAACGCTCCGACGGCGGGGATGCCGAGGCGGTTGATCGCGGGGATGAGGGCTTCGGCGAAGTAGGTGTCGGAGAGCTTGCCTGCGGGGCCGCCTGCGTTCAAGGCGTAGCGGCGAAGTTCAAAGTAGGGGCGTTTGGCGGTTGGGGCTGCGGTCGCGGTTGAGGCGCTAAGGACCAGGGCGGAAGCGGCCAGGGATTGGGTCATGAATTGTCTGCGTTGCATGGGGTTGATGGTAGTTCATCCCATGTCTCAGAAGCGAGACATGGGGCACTCAGTTCCGTGATGCTGCGGATTTAGTTCTCTTGTGCGCCGCCGTCGGGGATAGCGTAGTAGCCTTTGCGGGTCGTGATTTTCAGGTCTTTGCCACATTCGAGATTGAGGGTGCGGAACTTGCCGTTGAATTCGAGATTTTTGGGTGTGTAGCTGACGAGATATTGGGTGCGGAGTTCGTCCTGGATCTGGTCGAAGGCCTCTTGCAGCTTCTTGCCATTGTTGCCGACGTTGATGACGCGACCGCCGGTCTCTTTGGCTAATTGCTCCATGTCACGATCGCCGTTGAAGCCCATACCCATTCCGGCGTAGAACGGGCGGTCGGCGATGAGGATGACGTAGATGATGGCGTTGGCCTTCTGGGCGGCTTCGGCGGCAGTTTTGACGGTTTCCTGTGAGCCGTAGTCGCCGCCGTCTGTGAGCAGGACGAGAACCTTGCGACCAGCTTCCTGCCGGAGCTTGTCGTTCGCCGCGAGGTAAACGGCGTCGAAGAGGAGGGTTCCCCGGGCGGTGCCATTTCCGGTGACCGAGCCGGTGCCGGCGCCGGTGTTGATGCGGGCGCGGTCCAGGGCTCGCTGCAGTTCGCGGGGGCTGTTAGTGTAGTCGGCCATCAGGTCGACGTTGATGTCGAACGATATAAGGAAGGCTTCGTCCTTGGGGGTGAGGACGTCCTTGAGGAACTCAGCGCCAGACTGCTGCTCCATGGGCAGAACGTTTGTCTGGGAGCCAGAGGTGTCGAGCAGGATGCCGATAGTGAGGGGGAGATTCTTCTCCTGGGTAAAGTTCTTGATGGTCTGCGGCACTTTGTCTTCGGCTAGTTGGCAGTCATCTTTGCGCAGGTTGGTGATGAAGCCGGATTTATCGTGCGCGGAGAAGTAGAGATTGACGAGGTTGGTGCCGATCTTGAGGGTCTGGAGCGGGCCTACGTCCTGTACCACGGTGTCTGGCGCCTTGGACTTACGGGGTGGGCCGGTGGGGGACGGGGCGTCTTGCGAGAAGGCGGAGAGGGTCGCGGCGAGCAGAACGGGGGCGGCGAGCAGGGCGGAGCGCATATCCTATTAGACGACGAAATCGGGCGGGTGTACGCAGGAGTTTCAGGGATACGTCGGGAGTTAGATCCCACCTCAAACGATGGTGCCGTTTGAGATGGGGCACCCGGCATTTTGCGTGGGACACCCGGATTGGCCGTTTGTGCGTCCAACACAGGAAGTGCAGCACTGGTATTCTGATCGTTGTGCTTTTCGTTTTGCGAAGAGGGAGTTTCTGTGAAAGAGATCGTAGTAGCGGCCGCGATGGCGCTGGCATTGGGCGGACAACAGATGGGCGTGCAGCAGCAGGCTAGCGCGACACTACCAGACGCCCCCTCGCAACAAGCTGCACAACAGCAAGCAATTCCAGATGCGCCTAAGCCGCAGACTGTCGGCCTCGCTCCGGTTGCGCCGGGGAAGGCGACTACGCCGACCTACAACGGCGAGTCGGGCTCGAACGCCGGACAACCGTCGGATACGTTCCAGCCGAATTTGGACTCTCCGCAGCCGGCTGCAAAGCCGCTGCCGGACCAGGAGCAGGGTGACGCTCCGGCTACGCCTTCAAATAACAAGGAGTTGCTGAATGATCCGGGGATGAAGACCCTGGTATTGCGCGTCAACTCGGTGGAAGTTCCGTTTACGGTGAAGGACCACAAGGGCTCGCTGGTCCCAGGGCTGACGTGGCGCGATGTCCACGTGTACGAGAACAATGTTCGTCAGAAGATGACTGTGTTTACGGTCGATCCTTACCCGCTCTCGGTTGCGGTGGTGATCGACAATAGCCTGGGCGTGCATGAGATGGAGACGGTGAACCGCTCGCTGGGTGCGCTGCAGGCTGCGTTTACGCCTTACGACGAGGCTGCGGTGTTTACCTATAACAATGGACCGAAGATGATTACCGACTTTACGGGCGGTCAGAGCGCACGGCTTGGGCAGTCGATTGAGCGCGCCAAGAGCACGGGCCGGGAACAAATGTACTATGCGCCGGGCGAGGCTCTGGAGCAGGGGATCAATATCAATAGTGGGTCGCAGAAGAGCGAGACGCCACTGTCTGGCGGTGGCCCCGGCAGCCCGCGCGGCGTGTCGCATGACCAGGTGCAGCGCGAGGTTCATACGTTGAACGACGCGATTCTGGCGGCGGCGAAGGCGACGACCAAGGCGGCGAAGGGCCGGCGCCGGATCGTGTATGTGATCTCGGACGGCAAGGAATACGGGAGCAAGGCGAAGACCAAGGACGTCATCAAGTATCTGCAGACGAACAAGGTTGAGGTTGTAGCGACGCTTGTGGGCGACTCCAGCGTTGCCGGCATGGGCTTTATCGATACGCTGCACCTGCCGCTGATGATGCGGGATAATCTTCTGCCGATTTACACCAAAGCTACGGGCGGCGAGTTCTACGCCGACTACCGGACGCGCGGGATCGAGACGAGCTTTGCGAAGATTACCGAGGAGGCCCGGACGCAGTACACGGTCTGGTACAACTCGCAACAGCCGATCACGGACGACCGGTTCCGCAAGATTGAGGTGCGGGTTCTACGGCCGAGCCTGCAGGTTATTGCAAAGGAAGGCTATTACCCGGCGGCTCAGGCTTTGGCGCCTCCGGCTGCGCCATCTGCTCCTGCGCCACCTTCGAAATAGCCGATGCTGGATTGGTTAGCGGGTAGCGGCCTACTGGGTCTGGTGGCGGCAGGGTTCTGGGGTGTGGGAGACTTCTCCGGCGGCATGGGGGTGAAGACCGCGGGTGGCGGTGGGGGGGCCGCGCTGCGCGTGGTCATCTTCAGCCATATCACCAGTTTCAGCGTACTGCTGATCGCGGCGTTTGCGCTAGGAGAGCCATTTCCTCATGGGCGATTACTGGTCTGGGGTTTGTCCGCGGGGGTGGTCTGCGGGCTTTCGCTGAGTGCGTTCTACATCGCTCTGTCGCGTGGGGCGATGGGCGCTTCGGCGGCGATCAGCGGGTTGCTGGCGGCGGCAATTCCGGCCGTGGTTTCGATGGCGGCGGATGGAACTCCCGGTTGGCGCAAGGGTATTGGATTTCTGGTTGTGGGCGCGGCTATCTGGATGATTGCGGCGGGAGATGCGGCGCATGAAGATGCGTCGACTACTTGGCTGGCGATTGGGGCTGGCGTTGGGTTTGGGGTTTATTTTGTGGCGCTGAAGTATGCCGGGGCCGGTGGCGTGGTCTGGCCGATGGCTACGGCGAGAATGGGAAGCATCTCCGCTTGTGCGCTGATTCTGCTGGG
>JAYVZU010000210.1:0-1877 GCA_043783075.1 Rhodanobacteraceae bacterium | reverse complement strand
GGGATTTGGGTGTGGTCTTGAAGTAGGTCTTGCTGACTTCCTGAATGGCCCGCGCCAGTTCACGCGACTGCGAATCGGACTCGTAGCCGTAGTTCTGGAGGGTGTGGAGCTGGTCGAGGGTTGAGGGAGCGGGGACGCCCTCGGAGAAGATGCGGACGGCGGATTTATCCTGTCCGGTTGCGCCGGGTGTGGTGTCTCCACCGACGATGTCGTTGTTCAGTACGGCCTGCAGGTCCCAGCCCTCGGATTTGGCGAATTTGGCGAAGTGACGGCTGCCGTTGAGGCCTTGTTCCTCGCCGGCGACGGCTACGAACACGATGGTGGAAGGGAACTTGAGCTTCGAGAGGACGCGGGCCGACTCGATCGAGACCGCTACGCCTGAGGCGTCATCGTTGGCACCGGGCGCGTCTTCGTGGGTGTCCATGACGTCGGAGTTGCGGGAGTCATAGTGGCCGGTAATCAGCACGCGGCGTGCGGCCTGGGCGGGGTCGGTGCCCTTCAAAACGGCGTAGATATTCTGGAGGCGCGTGTCGCGTGTGATGCGTGATGCCGGGGCGTTGCTGGCTGGCTCGATGAAGTCATCGCGTTTGACTTCGAGGCAGCCTCCGCAGGCTGCGGAGATTTTCGTGAACTCAGAGAAGATCCAGTCTGCGGTGGCGGTTGCGCCTGTTCCGGGCGGCAGGTCTTTTTCCATGCTCGAAATGGTCGAGCGGTTCTTGAACGCGACCAGTTTAGCGACGTCGGCGTAGACATTTTCCGGGTCGATCTGCGCGATGGCTTTGGCGATGGCGGGGTCGACCGGCGCTGGGCTGATGGCTTGCTGGGCGAGAGCGGTGGAGCCGACAGCGAGGCCGGAGAGCAGCAGCAGCGTGCGGGACAGGCGAGCGGGCATGGAATGGTTCTTCATGGGTGGGTCTGGCCTCTTGCGGAAACGATGTGGATATTTGCTTGATGATACCGCGTGTGCCGATTGCTGGCCGAATTGGCGACTCAACAGCGCGGGGTTTGCGCCGATGTAGACTTCAACCTGAAGGTTCATTGGCGTAGATTCTGAAAACAAAATTGATTTGTTCCCGGAATCGGAGCCGAGTTTCAGCTACAGTGGGCGTGGACAGTCGTAACCGATTCGATGGTTTCAACGTCCTAAACCGCGATACAGTAGAAGTGTTTTGGAGGTCTGAACGATGGCGAATCTCTGTCCGGAATGCGACAACCCGCTGGACATCGATGTGGATGAAGTGGACGCAGGCGAAGTAGTGACTTGCGACGAGTGTGGCACGGAGTTGGAGATCGTGTCGATTGACCCGCTGGAACTTGCCCCGGTTGAAGTGGAAGGCTACGACGACGAGGATCTGGTCCGCGACGACGACGAGGATGAAGACGCCTAAGCTACACGTCTTTGCCTGGAATCTTGAGCCGTGGACTGGCTTGGCAGGCCTTATACTGAAGAGTATGACTACCTCCCCTCGTGCCCTGCACGGTGACTCAACGCGATTGATTTCGAAGTCCGGATTGAAACTGGCGCTCGTATTTGGCCTGCTTGCGACAGCATCTGCTTTTGCTCCCCCGACCCGATTGCTTGCGGAGCCGTTGGCCGGTCAGGCACGCGGCACGGCGCAGCGCGTCGTCCACGGCAAGGTTGAGGACAAGGATGGCGCCAGCATCAAGGGTGCGGTGGTATACCTGAAAGACGGACGCACGAACTCTGTAAAGAGTGCCATCGCGGACGATCAGGGTGGATTCCGCTTCGTGCAGCTCTCGCTGAACACCGATTACGAGATCTGGGCGCAGAGCGACGAGCACAAGTCCGGCACCAAGGCGATCAGCTCATTCGATAGCAAGGTCGATATCACGGTCACGCTGAAGATCGACAAGTA
>JAYVZU010000209.1:0-5740 GCA_043783075.1 Rhodanobacteraceae bacterium | reverse complement strand
TCGGCCTCGTCGCCGGAACCATCGTTGCGTTCTTGATAGAAAACCTCGAACTTCGGCTACAAGTGGACGATCCCGGCGGCGCTATCTCGGTCCACGCCGGAGCCGGAATCTGGGGGCTCTTTGCCTTCGCCATCTTCGGCCCCAACACCGTCGGCTCCACAGCCGAAAACATCCTCGGTCAGTTGGTCGGCATCGCCACGCTCCTCGGCCTCATGCTCCCGATCCTGCACGGCGGCAACCTGCTCCTGAACCGCATCATCCGCTTCCGCGTCGACTCCGACGGCGACTGGCAGGGCATGGATATCCGCGAGCTAGGCGCCGGAGCCTACCCCGAATTCGTCATCCACGCTGACGAGTTCGTCCCCCGCTAACGCAAAAAGCCGACCGCAGATCAACGCAGATAGACGCGGATCAAACCAATCCAGCAATGTACCAGGGCCGCCATCAAACGATGGCGGCCTCCAAAACGTGCGTCATTCTGGCAAAGCTAGAATCTCAGTATTTGTCTTTTAACCCTCTGCAAAGTGGCCCGGACGACCATAGTTCCAATCGGTGTTCATCCGCCTTGCTCCGTGGTCGCCCTTGGCACTTGCCCTACTTCTTAGCCACTAAATACATCACCACAAAGATCGCTACCGGAATTAACGCCAGCGCGCCATACATCACCCACCGCCGAGCCTCCGGCGACTGCCGCTTCTGCCACTCCTGCGCCTCGGGCCGCTCCGCAACACCAACCTCGTCCTGATTCTCCAGGTCATGCGCCATCTCACGCGCATTCGCGTACCGATTCTTCGGCTCGCGTTCCAGCGCACGATAAATAATCTCCTGCATCTGCGGCGTAATCTCCGCATTCAACTCCCGCGGAGGCTTCGGCTGATTCAGTAGACGGTCATTCATCACAGCAAACGGATTCGGACCGGAAAACGGCACCTGCCCCGTCAACATCTCGTAAAGCATCACGCCGACCGAGTAGATATCGCTCCGCGCATCGCCGCGCTTGCCCCGCACCTGCTCCGGCGAGATGTAATCCGGCGTCCCCATGCTTTGCGAAAAATGGGCAAAAGTCAGCCGTCGCGATCCCGCACTGGCGGCAATGCCAAAGTCAATCAGATGGACCTCATCGTTTGGCCCCACCATAATATTCTCCGGCTTCAGGTCGCGATGTACCACACCTTCAGCATGAATCACCTCCAGCGCGTGGCAGATCGCCGCCGTCAGATGCACCGCCCGTTCGACAGAAAGCTTCTTCTCATCGTTAATAATGTGCCGCAGCAGCCGTCCATCCAGCCACTCCATCACCATGTAGACCTGCGTCCGGTCCGGGTTCTCAAACACCTTCATCACGCCCGGATGATTGATCCGGGTCCCAATCTCTTCTTCTCGCTTGAAGCGGTCGAACAGCGTCGGATCGCTCTCAATCTCGGGGTGCGGCACCTTGATTGCGACCTCTTCGCCCGTCCGTGTGTCGCGTGCGCGGAACACTGTTGCCATGCCGCTCGTAGCGACAACGCTCTTTAGTTCGAAGTGGTCCAGGGTATCGCCGGGGTGAAGGGTCATGGTGGTAGACAACATCATTTCTTTGAACAAACTCGAGCCCAAAAAGCTCTGCATTTAGTATTTGAGGCCCACTAAAGCCTCAGGTCCGTCGAACCGCAGTCCGACGACCTTCACAAGCTTACCCCTTAAGGCGCAAACACTACGTTAAAGCAACCGATAAGGGCGTCCACGGTACAGTCCCATTCGCTCCACAGAACGAACGCGAATTATCTGCAAGCTGACATTATCATGTCCGCCCGCCTCATTGGCAGCGGCCACCATTGCCTTCGCAGTTACCTCTAAGTCCCTGGTGGTGTGTAACATCTGCTCCAGCTTCTCGTCCGAAACCATCCCGTGCAGACCGTCGCTGCACAACACCAGCACGTCGCCGGGAATTACGTTTACCGTCACTGTATCGGCTGCGACAAACAATTCAAGACCCAGGCTCCGCGTCAAAACATGCCGATTCTCGCCCGTCGCGGCCTCTTCCTTCGAGATCAGCCCCATCCTCTGCTGCTCGCCAGCCATCGTATGGTCGCGCGTCAAACTCGCCAGATGCCCCTCGCGGTACAGATAACAGCGCGAATCCCCCACGTGCGATACCACCGCAGAATCGAATCGCAGCGCACACACGACGATCGTAGTCGCCATCGGGTTCCCGCGCGGCGCCTTAGACTTCGCCGCCGCCGCGTGCCCCTTGTCGTACACCGCAATGTTCGCCTCCTGCACCAGCTTCGGTAGCAGCGAGACGTGCATCACGCCCTTTGGAATCTTGCGGAATCCATCCAGCACCGTCTCGACAGCAAGCTCCGACGCCTGCTCACCATCCTCGTGCCCACCCACGCCATCGGCCAGCACAAAGATCCAGCCCTGCGACTGCACCTGCGCCGCCGATGCCGGCAACACATGCCCCAGATAGTCCTCGTTGTGGTCCCGAATCACTCCCGGATCCGAGTGCGCTGCAAATTCAAGATCAAGCATAAGACCCCCGCTGACTGAAGTGGAGCAACCATCTATTAGTCAACCGCAGATTTGAGATCGCCCGCCGTATCGCCGTTTTTACCGTTTGACAAGGCGAAGTCTTTACCAGCATCGCCCCAACCGAAGTCCGACTTTGGCCGCCGAGTGTCGCTAGTCAAAGAGTTAGGGAGAGCCGTTCGACCGCCCAAAACGCAACGGTGAAACAACTCTCCCTACAGTCTACGATGCCGAAGAAACGCGCTCCTGCATCAGAACGGTCTTACCCTGCGCCTTGCCGGCTGTCATAAAGTAGTAGCCGCCATAGGCAGCCCAAACCGCAGCAATTGCCAGCGCCAGCAGAGGCTCTTTCTTCGTCCCGATTCCGATGAACGGGAAGACAATGTAAGCGCACATGCAGCCAAAGTTGGCCAGCAGCCCAAAGCACGGAATCAGCATGTGCCGCACAAAGCTGTAGTTCGGGTGCTTGTGGTACGCAACAAGACACAGAATGCAGCTAAGTCCATACAAAATGAAGGTTCCGAAGTTTGAAGCCAGTGTCATCGTCAGGAGTGAATTCGGCAGACCGCCCATGGTTTCATGCGAGGAGTACCCAAAGCTCGAGAACAGACCGTGCGGAATGGCAGCAATGGCAGCATTGCTCGGTGCACCACCGTCGCCAAACGCGATCGAAACCGCGGCGCAACCGATCACAGCCGATATAATCGCCAGAGTCCAGATCGCCCGGTGCGGACTCTGGTTCTTCTGGTGAAGCGATCCGAAACGGCCATGAAGCTCCGCGTCCTTACTCATCGCGTAGGTCACGCGAGCGCCAGTATTCATGCAGGAGAGCGTCGTGCCGATCAGCGCCAGAAACACCGTAAACGCCTCAAACAGCATGAACGTCCGGCCATTCCCCTGGCCAAACACAGCGTCGCCAACCAGCACCATCATGTCGCCGATAGGGGCTGCAGAACCCGACGCCGACACCATCGAATACCCGCTATTCAGAAAGTAATTCGCCGCAAAGTATTCAAAGAAGTAGAAAATCACCCCCTGAACCACCAGCGATGTCAGCACCGCAATCGGGATATCCCGTTTGGCATTCTTCGCCTCACCACCCATAGCCGTTACCGACTCAAACCCCACCAGGATCAGGATCGCCACCGTCATCTGCGTGAACACCCAGCTGATGTTATGCGGCTTGATAACCGACAGAGCATTCGGGTGCGCCATAAAGTTGCCAGACGCATCCTTTTCGTCATAGCTGATCTTGAACGGCACAGCCTTGCTATCTGCATCCAGCTTCGGCAGCGGAACGCCCTTGTCATCGCGCAGAATCGTATCCGTCGAGACCCCCGCTACCACAGCAGTCGTGGTCTTGAACTCATACGTGTAAGCCTCGCCCGAAGTCGAGTCAAACTGATACGCCACCGAACCAGCTGGATGATCGGCACGGTACTTCAGCGCCATCACCGAGAAGATCAACAATGCCGTGATCTGGATGATGTTGATTCCCATATTCACAGCCGTCGAGCTCGAAACTCCGCGATGGGCAATGTATGCCACGCAGAATGCAAACACAACCGCGACCGCCATCATGAACAGCACACCAGGGTTCGAAGCACTCATAAAGTTCGGCCATAGCGTTCCAACCACATAGCCGCACAGAATTCCCATCGTCCCCACCATCACGCCCGGATAGATCCAGTAATAGAGGTGCGACGCCCAACCCACCACAAACTTCGAGATGCGCGCATACTTCCACGCCTTATCCCGATTCAGAAACGCCTGCTCCGCAAAGTAGTACGAGCTCCCGGTCCCCGGATAAAGCTTCGCCATCTCGGCGTAACAAACCGCTGTCGAAAGGCAAAGTACCAACGCGCCCGCAATTCCCATCCACATCGATGGCGATGTAACGCCGGTCGTAGCCTGAATATAAAAAGTGAGCCATAAAAATGCGCCTGGAGCGATCAGCGCCATCGCGTTGCTGGTAAGTCCGGTAAGCCCAAGTGTGGGCTTCAATTGACCTTCGGTTTCCTGTGTCATAGCGTCTCCAATGTGGTGTTCTTGAATTTAAAGCTGCGATTGGATAAGGCTTCAACGGCTGCGGGGAAAATCTCGCAGAGTGAAAATATCAACCGCTCAAAATACAAGTTGTTCTGGAGTCTCTAGAATGCCACCGGAATCGTCGTACAGGAAGAAGAAAAAAAATAAAGCCATAAAGAACTCATAAAATCTCAGACTTGCGGAGCCTTAAGGCGTTCCCAATCACCGAAACCGAGCTCAAACTCATCGCCGCAACCCCCAGCATCGGGTTCAAAAGCAAACCAAACGCCGGATAAAGCACCCCAGCAGCCACCGGAACCCCAATCGCGTTGTAAAAGAATGCAAAGAACAAATTCTGCCGGATATTCCGCATCGTCTCCTGGCTCAACTGCCGAGCCTTCAAAATCCCCCGCAGATCCCCCTTCACCAGCGTAATTCCGCCCAGCCGCCATCGCAACCACTGCACCCGCCGCCTGGAGCCGCTTCACCACTTCAGCCTTGCCCTCCGGCAACACGCCAGCTTCAAACTCAATCCCCAGCTTCGAAGCCACCGAAGCCGCCGTAGTCTTGTTGTCGCCCGTCACCATCACGATCCGCAACCCAGCCGCTTTCAACTCCGCAATCGCCGCAGCCGTCGTCACCTTCACCGGATCGGCAACACCAATCAGTCCCGCAAGGTTGCCATTGCATAAAACCAGCATCACCGTCTGCCCCTTGCTCCGTAGTGCCTCCGCCTTTGCAGCGAGCCCGGCATCCGCAGCACCCATGTCTGTCATCAGCGAGTCGTTTCCAATCCCAACCGATTTGCCCTCAAATTCCCCAGTCACTCCCTTACCCGTAACCGATTTGAAACCCGCAACCTCGCCCAGAACGATCTCCCGCTCCTTCGCCCCAGCCAGAATCGCTTCCGCCAGCGGATGTTCGCTCCCCCGCTCCAGACTCGCCACCATCCGCAGCAGTTCATTCTCGTCAAACCCGTCTGCAGAAATCACCGAGGTCAGCTTCGGCTTGCCCTCCGTCAGCGTACCTGTCTTGTCGATCACCAGCGTATCGACCTTCGACAGCACCCCTAACGCCTCAGCATTGCGGATCAAAATCGTTTCGCTGGCCCCGCGCCCCGTCCCCACCATGATCGCCATCGGCGTCGCCAAGCCCAGCGCACACGGGCAGGCAATAATCAGCACCCCCATTGCATTTA
>JAYVZU010000208.1:0-17246 GCA_043783075.1 Rhodanobacteraceae bacterium | reverse complement strand
CCGAGCGCGGGGCTTCGTCGCTGGACGTACGCCATGTGCTGAGCGTCAGTTCGGTCTTCAATCTGCCGCTTGGGATGAAGATCAATCCGATCTTCGTTGCGCGCTCGGGCCGACCGTACACGCCGATCATCGGCTTTGACACGCAGCGTGATGGGAACGACTGGAATGATCGTGCGTTGATCCATGGAGCATCGGCGGCGCGCAACTCGATGCGTCAGCCGGGGCTTACCGATCTCGATGTTCGTCTGGTGAAGGACTTTACGCTGAAGGGTGCGGGGCACCACCTCGATCTGTTTATGGATGTCTTCAACTTTGGCGGAGCAGGGAATCGCAACTTCGAGCCGGAGTCGGTGAGCATGTACGGCACCGCTGCTCTGCCCATTGCGACAGCTGGGCAAGCGTTGTTTGCGCCGGATTCAACCCGGATTGGCGGACCGCGTGCGATTCAATTCACCGCTCGACTGGTTGCGTTCTAGCTTGTTGCCGTGAATTCCACCAAATAAATTCAATCTGGATGCGGCTAACGGCCACGGCGAACGTACTATCACTACTACACCGAGTAGGAGATGATTCATGAATGTTCGCCGTGGCTTCTGGTCCGCAGTGTTCGTATGCCTGCTTGCAGTTTCGTTTCTTCCCGCCGAAGCACAGTACCCGCCCAGCCTGCTGACCGGCCTGCACTGGCGCGATGTTGGACCGATGCGCGGTGGCCGTTCGTACGGCGTCGCGGGCAATGCCAGCCAGCCGGATACGTTTTATTTCGGCTCGGTGGGAGGCGGCGTCTTCAAGACAGAGAACGCGGGCCGAACGTGGTTTCCGATCTCGGATGAAGGTATTCCCATTGGATCGATTGGTGCCATCGCGGTTGCGCCCAGCAATGCAAATGTGGTCTACGTCGGCACAGGTGAGCCTGATATTCGCAGTCAACACTCGTACGGCAACGGCATGTATAAATCGACCGACGCAGGTAAGACATGGACTCATATCGGTCTTGATGCAACGCTGCATATTGGCAAGATTGCGGTGGACCAGACGAACCCGGATCGGGTGTTCGTGGCGGCGCTGGGTGATGTGTATGGCCCCAATCCTGATCGGGGCCTGTATCGTTCTGTAGATGGCGGTAAGAGCTGGAAGAAGGTTTTGTTCAGGGCCAATGACCCAGAGAATGTTGGCGCGATTGAGGTTTCGATTGACCCTAAAAATTCCAAAGTTGTGTATGCCTCGCTTTGGGCGACACGGCGTCCGCCGTGGTCGGTGTATGCGCCGACGAATTTGCCGGGCGCGGGATTATTCAAGTCGATTGACGGCGGTGATAGCTGGAAGCAGCTTGCCGGTGGTCTGCCGGCAGGCGATACCGTGGGTAAGATTGGGATCGGTATCTCGGTTAGCAATCCGAAGCGTCTTTGGGCGGTAGTCGATGACACCGGCAGTGCCATTGCGCCGCGGCTTGGCGGAGGTGGTGGTCCCGCTGCTGCGCCTCCCAGTGGCGGCGGCGTTTATATCTCGGACGATGCAGGCGCGACTTGGAGGCTGGTCAACAATGAGCAGCGCCTGTGGGGTCGCGGCTGGTACTTCGAGCAGATTACGGTGGACCCGGTGAATCCGGATAAGGCCTATGACATCAACACAGCGACCTACCTGACCACGGACGCCGGAAAGACCTGGATCCCGGTTAAAGGTGCGCCTGGTGGCGATGACTACCACCAGATCTGGGTGAACCCGAAGGACCCGAATCGGATGGTTCTGTCGAGCGATCAAGGCACTGTGGTCAGCGTTGACGGTGCGAAGAGCTGGAGTACCTGGTACAACCAGCCGACGGCCGAAATCTATCGTATGTCGGCGGACAATCGCTTCCCGTACTGGCTCTATGGACCGCAGCAGGACTCCGGCGGCGTTGGTGTCAGCACCTGGTCGCGGATGGGCACACTGTCGTTCCGCAATTGGGAGCCAACCTGTGTTGCAGGCGAGAGCGGCGTGATTCAGCCGGACCCGAAAGATGGCAACATTCTGTACGGCGGCGGCGCTGCGCGCTGCGATCAGGCGTTGAATGTGTTGGCGCCGATTGGTCAGCTTCCGCCTTCTGATCCAGACGACCCGAACCGCAAGACGTGGACCCTGCCGCAGGTCTTCTCGCTGGCGGATGAGGCGATGTACTACGCGAACCAGTTCGTCTTCCGTACGCGTGATCGCGGCAAGACGTGGGAGAAGATTAGTGGGGATCTGGCACGGGTAAAGCCGGATGTCCCAAAGGGTCTTGACCCTGTGACGTCCAAGGATATCGACCAGGCTATGACAGATCGTTTTGGCGTGGTGTACGCGTTGGCTCCATCGCCGATCAGTGCGACAAGGTTGTGGGCGGGTACCGACGACGGCCTGATCCATGTGACGATCGACGACGGTAAGAGCTGGAAGGCGGTGACGCCACCGGGCATGAATGCGTGGAGCAAGGTGTCGATGATGGACGCCGGACACTTCGATGTTGGGACAGCGTATGCATCGGTTGATCGGCATCGGCTTTCGGATTTGAAGCCTTACATCTATCGCACCCACGATGGCGGCAAGTCGTGGCAGAATGTCGTCGCGGGAATCCCCGATGGTGCTTACGTCAACTCCGTGAAGGAAGACCCAAAGGCGAAGGGGCTGCTGTATGCGGCGACTGAGCTTCGCGTGTATGTCTCGTTCAACGACGGCGATAACTGGCAGCCGCTGCAGAACAACATGCCGGCGACGTCAGTTCGCGATGTGTTGGTGCATGGCGATGACCTGGATGTGGCGACCCATGGCCGCGGCTTCTGGGTGATGGATCAGATTGGCGCGTTGCGCGAGCTCGCGACGAAGGGACAGGAGATCGCTTCGGCGAGCGCTTACCTCTTCAATCCGGGCGAGCAGATGGCAATCCGTGCCGGCGGCCAGAATGGAACGCCTCTGCCTCACGAGGAGCCGCAGGAGCTGAATCCGCCGAACGGCGTCGTACTGTATTACTGGCTGAAGTCGGCACCGACGTCTGCGATGAAGTTGGAGTTGGTCGATAACAAAGGGGTTGTACGGGCCTGCGCGGCCAGCGACACGCCGGTAAAGCCAGTCGATACTGAGGCCATCAACGTGCAGGCAATCTGGCAGCAATCGGCTCTTCCGCCGTCTGCCGGGGAGGGCATGCACCGCTTTACGCTGGGTCCACCGGCAGCTGGCGGCTTCGGTGGTGGTGGCCGTCGCGGGCCAGTTGCTGTAGCTCCGAAGGACGCTTGCTCGCCACCCGACGGAGCTGCTCCTGCTGCCCGCGCGGCTCGTCCGGCGGGTGGCGGCGGAAGGGGTGCACAGGGCCTGATGCCGGGTGATTACACCATCCGGCTGACGGTTGACGGCAAGACGTATACGCAGCCTGCCTCGGTAAAGCCTGATCCGCGTGGAGTTCCGGCGAACGCTTCAACGGAGGAGATGAACACCCGATCGTAGTCAATTTTGCATTGTGGAACGGACATCTTTCGGGTGTCCGTTTTGCTTTGCGAGATTGGTTTCATCCACGTGATCAAGGCGCTGTCTGATAAAGTTTAGGTATGGACTGGCGGCGCAAAGTCGGCGGTGGGTTCATCATGGCGGGGACGCTGCTGGTCGGCGTCTACGTGGTTCCAACAGTCTTTGGTGCAGCGATGTCCCATATTGCGGTGGCTCAATTCCGAGCGCAGAGTGCTTCGCATCGGGATTGGGATAGTGCCCGGATTCGGGCTTACCAGCAGTCGTTGCTCATCAAATTTCCTCCACCGGAAGCAGTGCTGCGGATACCGAAGATTGGGCTGGAAGTCCCTGTGTTGGAAGGGGATGACACCCTGACGATGAACCGTGGCGCAGGTCATATTCCAGGAACAAAGCTGCCAGGCCAGGCTGGGAACATTGGAGTAACGGGGCACCGTGATGGGTTCTTCCGCGGCCTGAAAGACCTTGCTGCTGGCGATGTGATCGAGATGCAGCGCGGCACTGGAGCCGACGACAAGACGGACCGCTACGTGGTACGGAATATCTCGATTGTGATGCCGTCGGATACGCGTTTGTTGAAGGACACCAGCGAGTCGACGCTGACGCTGGTGACTTGTTTTCCATTTCGATATGTTGGTTCGGCTCCCCAGCGGTACGTTGTGCAGGCGACGCTCGTCCAATAGAGGGATTTCGCATCAAACGGGAAGATTCGGTTTTCGTTTTTGTTCGTTTTGAACGTGCGCCGAAGTACACTCAAGTTACACTCACCTTGTTTAGTTGTCTGCCCGGCTGATTTTGGGACGACCCGTATCGAAAAGACTGCTCGGACGGCTTTGTAACGGTCCCCGGGCTTTGCAACCGTAAGCTAATCAAATTCAGGAGATCGACAATGCAGAATTCCTTCCGCGGCCTTACCCTTGCGACCGCCTTCCTACTCTCGGTTTCTGCCGCGATGCCCGCGCTCGCCCAGGCAAAGCTATCGTCCGGTGCCAGCTCCACGGTGGTCTATGTGGCTGGAGACGATCTGGTAGTGAAGGCTGGCGACGGCAAGCTGCTGAACTTCACCGTTCCTTCTGGCGTAAAGTTCGCTTCGGGCGGCAAGCAGGTTGGGCTGTCGGAGCTGAAGGCTGGCGCAAAGATTACGGCACCGATCGTGACTGGGTTCGACCCGAAGATCGTATCGGGGGTCTCGGTTGTGAAGGGGAAAGTGTACGCCGTGACCCCGCCGGACGGCGTAACGCTGCTGCTCAGTGAAGGTGTCAAGGAACTAGCCGTGCCCGCCGGGACGACTTTCATGGTCGCCGGCAAGTCGCTAAAGGTAAGCGAGCTGAAGTCGGACATGATGGTGGACGCAACGATCGTGACGACGGCGGATGCCGATGCAGCCAGCGCAACGGCGACTCCGACACTGGTTGGAACGCTGCTCGTAGCCAAGGGTGCTTCGGCTGATGACATGCCCGCTGCTGGAAGCAATCTGCCGCTCTACGGCATCTTGGGTGCGATGCTATTGATGATAGGCCTTTGGATGCGCCGGTCTGAGCGCAAGCCTGTTCGCGCAGTCTAAAAAACTTGATTCTCTATGACGCAAAAGTGGCAGCCTTCGGGCTGCCTTTTTTGCGTCTGGAAGGGCTCTTTGGTCCTCAGAGGGGACAGATTCCGCTCATCGTGACGCTGATCCTATGCGCGGAGAAACATGGGGTTTTGCTTGGGGAGGGGAGCCGTCTTGCCTGAAGGAGGGTGTTGCGCGACGTCAGAATCGTGGAAAAACGCAGGAAATGGGCAAAAAATGGCCCGCCCTCGCGGGGCGGGCAAGGAGCCCCTCTTTCATGGGGAACTTATGCGCCACGGCCACATCCATGGCTGGAAACTATTGGCTTGCGCCACTCTTCCATCGTAGCGTAGTCAATGCAGCTGTGTCCGCTGACGGTATCGACCCGCCATGTCAGATTTCCCTGGCGATACCACTGGTACGAGCCGGTCCCGGCGAAGCGGGCGCCATTGGTTGGGTTGGGTGGAACGCTGTCTGATGCGGGAAGGCTTGCTGGGGCAGCACCCGATCCGACGGTGTAAGCTCCGGGTGCCGTCACTGTCTCCGGTTTAGCTACTACAGCGGGAGCCGCTGGGGGAGTGGTAACGGCAGCCGTGGGAGCCGCCGCCGGTGCGGTGGCAGTTGCAGAAGCCGGGCCGACCTCGGTCTTGCCGGTCGCGGCGGCTGTAGCGTCTTCGCTTGCCGTATGGACCTTGTGCTCACTCTGGCCGTCTGCGGTTTCGCCGGAATTTTCCTTGAGGAAGCGTGCGTGCGCCTCTGGGGAGGGCTCACCGCTCACCCAGGTCACATCGCCATTGCCCATTAACTTTTCCTGATGGTAGTGGTCGTACATGAAATATCCGCTGACGCACAGCGCTACCAAGATCAAGAACCAAAATATCTTCGATCCCATACGAGATCCTCCGTCCGATTCGCCCCGACAACCCGGGTGTTGAATTCAATTCCAGAGCCGACTTTACGTAGTCAATGCCCCATTGTTAGTGCACTCTCTACCAACTATCCCCTACTGGAATCAGAGCGTCGAGCGAAACCGACAGATGGGGTATTGACTATATAGCCACCCCTGACCCCTGAATTTGGAAAGTGCTATTTGCAGGGGGTCCGCGTTATCATTGGGGTGTGCTCAAATACTCCATCGTCGTGCCGTTTCATAACGAAGAGGACAACGTTACCGCGCTCTATGACCGGCTGAAGGCCGTCATGGAGACTGTCATGTCCGAAAGTCGCGACACGTTTGAGTTGGTGTTTGTGGACGATGGTTCCCGCGACCGGACCTACCGTCTGCTGGAAGAAATCGCTGCCGTGGATTCCCGTGTTCTGGTGATCAAGCTGCGCCGCAATTTTGGACAGACCAGCGCTCTGGCTGCGGGTTTTGACCACGCTCAGGGAGAGTACATCCTCGCCATGGACGGCGATTTGCAACACGACCCCTCGGAAGTGCCGCTCTTCCTTGCCAAGCTGGAAGAGGGCTACGACGTGGTTTCGGGGTGGCGCTCGCAGCGTGGCGATAACTTTTTTCTACGGCGAATCCCGTCGAGCGCAGCGAACTGGCTTATGGCATCGCTCTCTGGCGTGCCCATCCACGATTTTGGGACGACCTTCAAGGCCTATCGGCGCGAAGTGATCCAGTCGATTCCTCTTTATGGCGAGATGCACCGGTTTATTCCGGCGCTGGCAAGTTGGTACGGCGCCAGCATCTGTGAAGTGCCAATCTCGAACCCGAAGCGGACGGCAGGGAAGTCGCATTATGGGATTTCACGGACATTCCGTGTGATGTTCGACCTACTGACGATCCGATTCCTGCTGAAGTATATGACTCGTCCGCTGCATTTTTTCGGATGGATCGGAGCCGTCGGAATGGTGTCTGGTGGCGGGATCGCGATGTGGTTGCTGCTGCTGAAGATCATCACGCATGGCGATATCCATACCGACCACGCACCACTGTTTTCGCTATCGAGCGTGCTGATTCTGGGCGGGATTCAGATGATGGGCATCGGGCTGCTCGGCGAACTGCAGGTACGGCATTTTTACTCGTCCGACCGCCGTGCGCCATACGCGGTGGATCGCGTTTTGCGTCTACGCAGCGAAGAGCCGCTGCTCCACTAAGAGCAAGGTGGAACTAGGATCAAAAGGATAAAGACGGGATAAGAGCGAGACCTTGAACGTGTCGGTTTGCTCTTTTCTTGAATCGAATGCTCTCACCTTCGTTTGGTCTTTAGCCGTTGCCTTTCCTTATCCCGCTTTGCATCCCTCTGATCCTAGTTACGCCTTGCTTTTCCGCTCCCGCGGTTCGGCGTGAGAAACTAGAGGTATGCCTCTTAATGTCGGAATTGTCGGGTTGCCAAACGTTGGCAAGAGCACCATTTTCAATGCGTTGACCAGCGCCGAGGCGCAGGCAGCCAACTACCCTTTTTGCACGATCGACCCCAACGTCGGTGTGGTCCAGGTCCCGGATGCGCGCATGGAACGCATCGTCACGATGGTGAAGCCGAACTCGATTGTGCCCACCACGATGGAGTTCGTCGACATCGCCGGTATCGTCGAGGGCGCGAGTAAGGGCGAGGGTCTGGGCAATCAGTTCCTCTCGCACATTCGCCAGACCGACGCGATTCTGCACGTCGTGCGCTGCTTCCACGATGACGAAGTGATCCACGTTGCTGGGAAGGTCTCGCCCTTGGATGACATCGATGTGATCAACACCGAGCTGTTGCTCGCCGATCTGGACACGGTCGAGAAGCGTGCCGTGAAGGCCGAGAAGGCGGCGAAGTCGCAGTCGGCGACGGCTGCCCAGAAGTCGGAAGCATCTGCGATCCAGAAGCTGCTTGTCGTGTTGAATGCTGGCAAGCCGGCTCGCGTGGCCGAGCTGGAGGACGACGAGAAGCTTGTGGCGCGCGATCTCTTTCTGATCACGATGAAGCCCATGCTCTACGTCGCGAATGTGGACGAGGCGGGCATCGCCGCCGGCAACGAGTACACGAAAATTGTCGAGAAGCGGGCTGCGGATGAGGGCAGCGAAGTCGTGCGGATCTGTGGCGCGATGGAGGCTGAGATCGCGCAGCTTGAACCGGCCGAGCGCAAGGAGTTTCTGGATGCTGCAGGTCTGGAAGAGCCGGGGCTGAATCGGCTGATCCACGCCGCCTATCGTCTGCTCGGGTTGATTACCTACTTCACAAGTGGAGTGCAGGAGGTTCGCGCATGGACGATCAAGCGTGGCACCAAGGCCCCTGGCGCTGCGGGTGTAATTCACTCGGACTTCGAGCGCGGCTTCATCAAGGCCGACGCATACCACTGCGACGATCTGTTCCGGCTAGGCAGCGAGCAGGCGGTGAAGGAAGCGGGGCTGTTGAAGTCGGAAGGCAAGGAGTACACCGTACGCGACGGCGACATCCTCTTCTTCAAGTTCAACGTTTAGCCTTAGCCAGTTCTCTCTCGAAGTTGGCTTTACGTTCCTGTACATACGCGTGGTATCCGGCGGGATCTATAAACGGGTTGGCGGCACCGGGCTTTAGTTTGGGATACTTCGCCGCCATCCCGAAGTAGGCTCCGTGTGCGCCGAGAAACAGGTCGCAGGGCAGCGCCTCCAAAGCCGCAAACGTGTGCTTGTAGTCGCTTGCCTGATTCGGGTAGTTGGGGTCGTCGGTTAGGCGAAAGCCCGCGTTGACGTTGGGGCTGCCGACGATGACGGCGTTAAATAGCTTGCCATGATCTTTAACCTGCATCGTCCATGTGGTGGTGCCCTTGGTGTGGCCCGGCGTCTTTACGGCGTGCAGGACGTTTCCGCCAAGAGTGACAGCATCGCCATCGTGGAGGACACGGTCGACCTTCGTCGGCGGGTAACACCACTCCGGCAGATTGCCGTAGTGGAAGTCTTTCGTTCCTCCGCTTTCTACAACGGGAACGTCATCGTCCATGACTTCAAACTTGGCGCCGGTCTCGCGGATGATCTCGGCGCTGCCAGCCGTGTGGTCGATATGGGCGTGGCTGATCAGGAGTATTTTCACATCCTTCCAACGGAAGCCCAACTTCTCCACATTGCTGCGAATCTGTGGAATCGAAGACTCGAGATTTGAGTTGATGAGGATGTGACCCTGCGGGGACGTGATGAGAAACGTTGCGAGGTCGTCGCCGCCGACGTAGTACAGATTGTCTGCGATGCGAAATGGTTCGTGATCCACAACCCATAGCGGGTATTCCTTGAGGATGGAGCTGCCTGCCGCCTGGGCAACAGCGTTAGCGACGCCAATCGGTAGTGCGAACAACGCTAACAGGGCTGGCACAATCGACAGCAGACGCCTCATACTTAGTCTCCGGGGTGATAGGTTTTTTCAGTGTGACCTTTTAACTGGTCGGGATAATAGTAGACCTCGCGAAGATTGCCGTCAGCGTATCGCTTTGCTTCGTCGTTGAAGTGTGGTGAGTCGGGATGGCCACTCTCGCCGCCGGCAGTAACAGCACGGGCCCGGACCTTGTCTCCGAACTCTACCACCGCCACAAAGCTGTTACCGCTGGTACCGTACCAGCGCTTGGTATCGGGATACTGACGGGCGCCAAAGCTTGCCAGCGAACCCCAGACGGACGAGGTGAAGGGAATCGGGCTACTCTGGCCGGCGTCGTTGAATGGCTGAACAATATCGCCGGTGAGACGCTGGAAGCGATTGATCGAGCCCCACGTGATCTTCCAACCGCCGAAGTCTCCAGTTAGTTTGTCAGACGCAGACTTGAGCGATTGGAGCAGTTGCTGCGAGGAGGCTGGGCGTGCGGCTAAATCCTCGATTGGCGTGTGACTTGCGCGGGCGCCGGGGCCGATCGCCCGCTGTAGGTCCGTGCCCCAGTAAACGGCCAGGGAGGTGGGGATGGACGCGGCGGCCCAGCGGTGGTCCCAGTCGCGCAGTTGGCCGATCTGCTCGCCGAGGTTTGTCTTCAAGGGATCGGTGGCGGGCAGGGCATCGTAGGCGGCAAAGAGCGCAGGGAGCGACTTGTCGAACCATGGGAGATAGCTGTCGAAGGCGGCAGAGAGTAGCGTGTCTAGCGTGAAGTCTCTCTTGTCTTTGAGAACGCGAATCGCGTGCAGGCCTCGGGCGGATTCGACGCCCATCTCGACGTAGGCGGGGAAATCGGACTTCTTCAGGCTGGATTCTCCCGCACCCCACCAAGGGGCATTGTTCACGTTGAAGAGATAGCCGGACTCGGGGTTGAAGAGATGCGGAATCTCGTCGACATTCATCAGCGACTTCCAGTCGGTTGCGGGGTCAGAGCCGTCAACAGGCTTTGTGAAGTCGAACTTTGTATCGCGTTTGGGGATATAGTTTCCGTGCCAGTATGCGATGTCGCCATCGGCGTCGGCGAATATTGTGTTATTCGAAGAATTGGCCTTCAACTCCATTGTATTGAGATACTCCGCATAACTCCTCGCCTTGGTTCGCAGATAGCTCTGTTCCAGTGCTGGGATGGGAATATTCATCAATTTCATGGTCACCCACTTGCCATTATCTTCATGGGTGACGGGGCCGTGAGTGGAATAGTAGGCGATGAATGTGCGGTCGGCAGATCCGTCCGCTGTCTTGTACCTGATTGTGACCGGCTTCGTTGCAAATAGTCTGGATTCATTGCCGTATTTGTATTGGAACGGCGCAGGGCCAGAGACGGTTTCGAGGAACTCATCGACTGCGTCGACGCCGCTGGAGGTGTGCATCCAGCCTGCGCGATTATTGAATCCCTGGTAGATGAAGAACTGTCCCCAGGTAACTGCTCCATAGGCATTCAGGCCTTGGTCGGAGATCATTTGTAACTCGCTACGAAAGAAAAAAGAAGTATGCGGATTAATAAGTAGCAGCGCGTGATGATTGGTCGTGTTCGCAGGGGCAATGGCTACTCCATTGGAGCCGCTTGGTTCTGTCTCGCCGGAGGTGTTGTCTAAGTAATGCTTTAGGTTGGCATCCGGTTCTGTGGCGAGACCCATCTCAGGTCCGCTGGAGCTGGACCGAAGATGGGGCACAACCTGCGCGATTGGTGGCTTTGAGTAGAAGGCTTCGAGCTGCTTCAGGTTTACGCGCTCGATATCGCCGCCGATGCTGCCTTCGGTAAAGGAGAGGGCCATCCATGGCTCGAAGTGCGTGATGACCTTTGGGTGGACCGCTGGATGTTTCACTAGGTAGTAGTTGATGCCGTCGGCCCAGGCGTCCATCAGTTTGCGCAGCCATGCGGGCGAGTCGGTGTAGTCCTTCTTCAGGTCTGCCGGGTCGATGAACAGGCGTTGGCGGAGATCCTGCCAGATCTTCAACTCGCCCTCTGCCTCGGCAGTACGTCCGAGCGAGGTGAGGTAGTTGGCCTCAACGCGGTTGAAGTCATCTTCACACTGGGTGTAGATCATGCCGAAGACGGCGTCGGCGTCCGATTTGCCGTGGATGTGGGCGATGCCCCAGTCGTCGCGGACTACGGTCACGCGCGACGCCTCTGCAGCAAAGCGGGCGGCATCGGAAGTTTGGGCGGGTGCCGGGAAGGCGGCGAGAGCAGCAATGGCCAGAATGGTCGACAAAAACTTTGCAAGTGACATGATTCTCCTTAAAGACGAGGGCAGATCGGGCGACAAATCCACTTGTGAATTGTGCGTCAGTGACGGACGAAACTTGAGTTTTGGTTTCACTCAATCTAGCATCCTAAGTCTATGCGTGCTATCCAGATTCTCGAAAATGGCGGTCCTGAGGTTTTGCGGTTCAACGATGTTGCCGATCCCAAGCCGGTTGCGGGCGAAGCTCTTATTCGTGTCGAAGCCTGCGGCGTCAACTTCATCGATACCTACTTCCGCGAGGGGCGGTATCCAGCAAAGCTCCCCTACACTCTGGGGCAGGAGGCAGCCGGAGTCATCGTTGCTATTGGCGAAGGTGTGTCGGACTTAAAGCCCGGCGACCGCGTAGCCTGGTGCGGAGTTCCAGGGACCTATGCGACGCTCGCCGTTGCGCCCGCTGCTCGCCTCGTCAAGATTCCAGAAGGGGTTACGACACGACAGGCGGCGGCCGTTTTGCTGCAGGGAATGACTGCCCATTATTTGCTGCAATCTACCTTCCCCGTGCTGGCTGGCGAGACGATTCTGATCCACGCCGGTGCTGGTGGTACGGGCTTGCTGCTTATCCAGCTCGCCAAACGGCTCGGTGCCAAGGTGATTACGACTGTCTCTACCGAGGAAAAGGCGGCCCTGGGGCGGGAGGCTGGAGCCGACGATGTGATCCTCTACATGCAGGAAGATCTGGTGAAGCGAGTGAAGGAGATTACGAACGGCGTGGGACTGCCGGTGGTCTATGACTCGGTCGGAAAGAGTACGTTCGAGCTGTCGCTGCAGTGCCTGAAGCCGCGCGGGATGTTGGTGCTATTCGGCGGAGCGTCCGGAGCGGTTCCGCCATTCGATCTGATCCGGCTATCGACGATGGGGTCACTCTATGTGACGCGGCCGACACTGAGAGACTACATCGCAACTCGGGAGGATCTGCTGGAGCGGGCCGACGATATTCTGGGCCTGGTTGCGGAAGGTGGGTTGAAGGTGCGGGTTGCGCATACGTATCGGCTGGAGGATGCGGCTCAGGCGCATCGTGATTTGGAAGGACGTCACACCACCGGGAAGTTGCTTTTGTTGCCGTAGTTTGCGGCGCAGGCGGCATTGACGGCTATGCTATGGGGATGCACCGTCGTCTTGCGTTTTTGATTCTATGGATGGGTTTCGTGCTCTCTGCACACGCGGTGACGGTGCGTGGACATGTGACGACGACCCTTGGGCAGCCCCTGGCGGGCGCCCGGGTGCAGCTGATTCAGCTCTCTGGCGGGCCGCACAATGCCGCCGATGCCATCACCGACGTCGATGGATCGTATGAGCTGCTTTCGGACGCCTCCGGGCGCTTCCTGCTGATTACCTCGCCACCGTTGTATGCATTTGAGTACGCACCGCAGATCGGCAACCAGTTTTATGGCGGGCGCAACGATGTGCTGACAATGGACATCGCGTTGAACGCTGGCGAGATTACCCAGCAGGCGTCAGCTCAGGCGGGGTTGACGCAGATGCCTATGAAGGAGATTTCCGACCCGCCAAAACAGGTTGCGGCGGATACTTTGCTGACACAGGCCAGCATCATTCCTGAGTTGAGGCCGGTGCTTGGCGCGTCGGTCGTCCAGTTGGGACAGTTTGGGACACCAGCGATGTTGTACTTGCACGGTGCGCCGGTGGGGAAGACCGTAGTGGATGGAGTCTCCGCGGAGATGCTGGGTGGCGGGTTCAATCTATCGACAGCAACTTCGGCAGGTTTAGCTGCGGTAGTTTCGACACCTGCAATCGAGCTTTCAGGTGGGCCGCATGCTCTGTACGGTCTGGACGCCGGCACGGGCATCATGTCGTTGACCACAGCCCGCGCTGAGTCGCTTCATCCCACACTGACCTACACAGGCGACGCGGGCAATCTCTCGACGTCGCGGAATGACGCGGTATTCTCCATCGTGCACAAGCGGTCCGATGCGCTGCTGGAGTTTGCGCGGTTCAATTCGGATAATGATCTGCCCTCTGCCCGAATGCACCAAGTGACGGAGGCGGCGAATTTCGGCTACTCCATCTCTGGCAACACGACCGTACGCCTTACCTTGCGAAACGAAGTTGACGCTGCTCCGATTGCGAGTTCGTATGGGTTCTACGGTGTAGCTCCAAAGACAAAGCTGGCCAGCCAGAATCTCATTGGGGGATTCACGTTTGAGACACGGACGGCCGGGGAGTGGCATAACGTGTTGCGGTATGGGTTGGTGCGAGATCGGACCCAGGCTTACAACTACTCCACGCCAACGGCCGGTGTGCCGCTGACTATCGTTGGGGCGAATGGAGCTTCGGCGTCTGGGACAGCGACATTCTTGCCTATGCCGGCGCGCGAAGATGCGGTTACGAATCGGGACGAGTATGGCTGGCAGACCGACTATCGCTTCAGGTCATGGCTGAATGTGGTCGGCACAGCGCGGTTCCAGGATGAGCGTGGCGCTGATGTCGCTTCGACTTTCAGCGATCGGCTCTCGCGAAAGCATCTGACCTTCGCGGCAGTCTTGACTGGCGAAATCAAGCATCGTTTCTTCTACGACGCATCCGGTTTCCTGGACCGGGTTGCTGATGCCGGGCTACATGGTGCGCCGCGAATCGGTATGAAGTACGTCGCCGTGCCGCCCGGGTTGCGAAAGTTTCGGGGGACCAGTCTTCATCTGACCGTAGCGAGCGGGGTGCGCGAGCAGACGGTGTTGGAGACGGCGCTGCTGAGCACGGCTTACAGTCCAAAGGCGCGGTCGGTTGAGCTTGGCATAGAACAAAACATCCTGCCGAAGAAGTTGGACTTTCGCGCGAACTTCTTTCATGCACAGTATTCGCACCAGACTGAGGTGCTAGGTCTCGCCCCTTTGAAGCTATCGAACACGCTGGCGTACCGCGCACAGGGGTTGGAGGCGGAGGTGCGATACAACCCGGCACCCCGGCTGCTGATGATGGGCGGCTACACGTTCATGGGCGCAGTTGTCGAGCGATCTGCGTCGACAGCGGCTGTCAACCCCAACCTGCCGGAAACCGTCATCGGAGCAACCACCGCATTGGTTGGCGCCAGGCCATTTGATCGACCGTCGAACACGGGCTTTGTGGCGGTGGAGTACTCCGGCACCAAGCTCGAGTTGACCCTGAAGGCGACTTTGGCAGGGAAGTCCGATGGAACGACCGGGCTGGTGCTGAACCCGACGATGCTGTTGCCGAATCGCGATCTGTCGCCGCGTTATGCCGCCGTGGATGCTTCAGTTGGCTACACCATGACGAATCTCATTACGGTGTTTTCGCAGCTTACGAATCTGCTCGATGATCGACACATTGCTCCAATCGGATACCTTTCGACCCCGTTTGCGGTACGTGTTGGAGTTCGGCTGCGTCTGGGGCGTGAGTAGGCCACTGAGCCGTGTGTTCGGAGTACGGTTACACTTAGGTGTTCGCTCGTGCGTCTAACAGTTGGAAGGAACAACTCATGTCCCCGATTCGCTTTGCTGTCATTACCTCCCTTGCGTTTATCACCATCGCTGCGGTAGCTCAAGAGGATCGGGGCTTGATCACCCAGACCCTCGTCCATGCCGATTCGAAGGCCGATATCCTGCCCGATATCGCCGCGATCAAGCTTGAAGTGAACTCGAAGATCACACCGCTTACTTCATTGATAGCCGTGAAGCCATCCGGCGTTCAGATTGCGTTGCTGATCGACGACGGCCTTAGCCGCAGCGCCGGAATTCAGTTGGGTGATCTGCGAACGTTCGCCACGTCGCTGCCGCCCGAGACCGAGTTGCTGGTGGGTTATATGAGCAACGGCCACGCCCAGGTGGAGGCTCCCTTTTCAACGAATCACCAAGCCGCTGCGGCAAAGATTCGCATGTCGATGGGCCAGCAGGGGCAAGCCGCAAGTCCGTACTTCTGTCTGTCTGATTTTGTGAAGGAGTGGACGGCTGAACCCGGTCAGCCGGGTCAGCCAGTCAAGGCCAGATTCGTCATCATGTTGACGAGCGGCGTTGACCCGTACAACGGGTCGACCCGGATGTCGAACCAGGACAGCCCCTATGTGGAAGCTGCGATTGCAGACGCGCAACGTGCAGGAGTTGCGGTTTACTCCATCTACTATGGCGGCGAAGGAATGCGTGGAGACTCGGCAGCGATGAGTGGTCAGGGGTACCTGTCGAAGGTCGCGGATGAGACCGGAGGCGATAGCTACTATCAGGGCAGTGGGAATCCCATATCGCTGTCACCGTTCCTGAAGCAGTTCACTCACGCCATTTCAGAGACTTACATCGCGACCTTCAGCACGGACCCCATCGCAGCGGGCCGCGACCATTTGCTTCGACTGAAGATGTCGACCAGCACCCCGAAGCTCAAGTTGCGGACCGCCAACGAAGTCCGACCAGGAAACCGAGAGGTTCCAGGAGCGCATTAGCATTCAGAATCCGGCCGATGGCTGATACCCTTTGTGCATCAGGGGGAGTTCATGCTCTTCATTCGCAAGGCTGCTTTGGCAACCCTGCTGGCCGCGTGTGTGCCAGCGCTGGCGCAGCAGCGGCTGGTGTTGATCGATCAGGATGGCTCGGGGCCGGGTGGCTCGAACCAGATGGCGATGATGGTGTTGCTGCAATCGTCCAGGGTGAAGGTGCTGGGCATCACGATGGTCAGCGGCAACGCCTGGGAGCCGGAGGAAGTTCAACACACGCTGCGGATGCTGGAGATCATCCACCGAACGGATGTGCCGGTAGTTCCGGGCGCAGTCTTCCCACTCGTCCGGACTGAAGCGGAGTGGAAGCTGGAACGCCCGATGCAGGGTTCTCACCTGTGGTACGGCGCATGGGGCGACCTGTCGTCGGAGCGAGGCGTAAAGACGAGTGGCCAGCCCAACCACGGGCCATAAGTAGTGCTGAAGATGGCCGAAGGCGAGCCAACGACGAAGCCACTTGATGAAGACGCCGCGCATTTCCTGATCCGGCAGGTTCACGCGCATCCGCACCAAGTTACGATCTACGCAGCAGGGCGGTTGACGAACTTGGCTTTGGCGATCTCGATCGACCCGCAGTTTGCCGAGTTGACGGCAGGCATCGCGATCATGGGCGGCAGTCTGAATCCGTCGACCGACGACCCGGAGTTCGCCACGCACCCACACCATGAGTTCAACTTCTGGTGGGATCCGGAGGCCGCTCGAATCGTATTGCGGGCACCGTTTCCGCGCATTGATCTGACCGCCGTAGATATCTCAGTCAAGACCCATTTCACGAAGCAGATGGTGGCCGAGATTGCCCAGTCGCCTAACCCCGCAGCGCAGTACATCGCCCGCTATTCCTTTGACCCCTTTTACCTTTGGGATGAGTTGGAAGCTGCAGCGCTGATCGATCCGACCATCATCACCAAGGAGCGTGTGCTGTACCTGGATGTCGACCTAAATCGTGGCCCTAACTACGGCGATACCCTATGCTGGACGAGCGTCAACAAACCCGATATTGGCCTGCACCCGGTCCATGTGCAGATGGACCTCGACTCAGCGCGATTCAATCGAATGTTTGTCGACCTGATGAAGACTCCGCCAGTCCAGTCATTTTCTGCTAGCTACCTAATGGTGAAGGTATAGGAGCGCGAGAGACGGTGGCCGTCGGTGGTGGAGGAAGTCCACTGGACTGTGTAAGCTCCTGCGGGTAGCTTGGGTAGCGCGAG
>JAYVZU010000207.1:0-1882 GCA_043783075.1 Rhodanobacteraceae bacterium | reverse complement strand
CGCGGCTTGTATGGCGTGTTTCTTGCTGGGACTCCGCAGGGCAAGCCGGTGCGGGTGGGTGAGCTTGATGAAGAGATGGTCTTCGAGACGAAGTATGGAGACACGTTTGTGCTCGGGGCGTCGACCTGGCGGGTAGAAGAGATTACTCATGATCGGGTGCTGGTTTCTCCGGCTGCGGGCGAGGCAGGCAAGATGCCGTTCTGGCATGGGGACCAAGCTGGACGGCCCGTGGAGTTTGGGCGAACGATCGGTGGGTTGGTAAGGACGCTGCGGGAGATGCCTCGCAATATTGCATTGACTACGCTGACCACCGAGCACGATCTAGACCCGCAGGCAGCAGAGAATGTGATGCGGTATCTGGCGGATCAGGAGCTGGCGAGCGGGCAGGTGCCGGATGATCGCACCATCGTGATTGAGCGGGTGCGGGATGAGCTTGGCTTCTGGCGGATGTGTTGTCTGACGCCGTTTGGAAGCAAGGTTCATACGCCTTGGGCGATGGCAGCTGTGGCGAGAATTCGAGCGAACGGTGGGCCGGATGTTGAGACGATGTGGAGCGAGGATGGCTTCTGTCTGCGGTTTCCGGAGACAGACAAACCACCGCAGATTGAGCACCTTTTACTGGAACCTGAAGAGGCTGCGGAGTTGGTGCAGCGCCAGTTGGGATCGACGGCGTTGTTTGCGGCCAAGTTCCGCGAATGTGCATCGCGGGCGCTGTTGCTGCCGAGGCGGCGTGCAGACGGGCGCACTCCGCTGTGGCAGCAGAGAAAGCGGGCCTATGACCTGCTTGCTGTGGCGAGTCGCTATCCGGCGTTTCCTATTGTTTTGGAGGCTTACCGCGAGTGTCTGCGCGATGTGTTCGATATGCCGGCGCTGATGGAGATTTGTCGCGGGATCGGGAATCGATCGCTTCGTGTCCACACGGTGGATTCGCGGACGCCGAGCCCGTTCGCGGCGGCGCTGCTGTTTAGCTATGTGGCGAACTACATCTATGA
Organism: Rhodanobacteraceae bacterium; assembly: GCA_043783075.1. Taxonomy (GTDB): domain Bacteria; phylum Acidobacteriota; class Terriglobia; order Terriglobales; family Acidobacteriaceae; genus Edaphobacter. The sequence continues at coordinate 890 of JAYVZU010000207.1, read as the reverse complement.
CGGTGATGCTCCGTTAGCAGAGAGGAGAGCTCAGGCGCTGTCGATCGATCAGGACCAGTTGCGGGAGTTGATGGGCGATGCCGATCTGCGGGAGCTGCTGGACCTGGGCGCGATTGAGGAGACGGAAGAGCAGCTGCAGTGTCTCGTCGAAAGCTACAAGGCGCGGACGATGGATGGAGTGCATGACCTGCTGCTGCGGCTGGGTGATTTGAGGCGCTATGAGCTACTGGCGCGGTGTGCGAAGCCGGAGATCGCGCTAACGGTAGAGAGGTTGCGCAAGGCTGGGCGGGTATTGGAAGTCTCTATTGCAGGGGAGAAGCGGCTGATTGCGGTGGAGGATGCGGGGCGGTATCGCGACGGGCTGGGCGTGACGCTGCCGGAGGGATTGCCGGAAGCTTTTCAGACTACGGTGCCTGATGCTGAGGTGGACTTGATTCGGCGATTTGCCCGGACGCATGGGCCATTTACGACGCATGATGTGGCCGCGAGATTCGGGCTTGCGATGGAGACTGCAGAGGCTGTGCTGAACAGGCTGGTGCAGGCGGGGCGGGTGATTGAAGGAGGGTTTCGACCCGGCGGAATTCATCGCGAGTGGTGTGAGGTCGAGGTACTGCGGTCGGTTCGGCGGAAGTCGCTGGCGAAGCTGCGCAAGGAGGTGGAGCCGGTCCCGCAGGCAGTGTTGGCGAGGCTGTTTACGCGGTGGCAGGGTGTGGTGCAGCCACGTCGGGGGCTGGATGCTTTGCTCGATGTGATTGAGAATCTGCACGGGGCGCCGTTGCCTGCAAGTGTGTTGGAGACGGAGATTTTGCCGGCGCGAATCATTGGGTACAAGCCGAGCGATTTGGATACTTTGATTGCGGCTGGCGAGGTGGTTTGGGCTGGGGTGGAAG
>JAYVZU010000206.1:0-17271 GCA_043783075.1 Rhodanobacteraceae bacterium | reverse complement strand
ATCACAATTTAACCGGCCACATAGACCAACTATGGGAGTTCCTGCATACCAGTCGTTATCGCGGATAACCTCGGAATATTGCCTACGCTATGGCCGGGTTGCCGGAGTTGGCGTGGCGGTCATCGCTGGACCTGGCAACGAAAACTCCATCGCCGGTCCACATCGCCCCTGCCGCCTTCGTCGACCACATTCGAAGATACAATCCCGAATGTTGGGCTGCCATCACAAAGTACGGCGTCACGCCCGACACCCTCAGAATGCTAAGAAAATGCTGTGCAGAATGCAAACGTCTGGCAACCAAACCCGAGCGAGTTCTGAACGCTTTGGCTGAATCAAAGATGACATCGGACCGCAAATTCGAAACGCGAAACGAGTCCAGAAGCAGCCATCGTATCCCTCGATAAGCCCCGGCGTGCTACGCATACGGTGCCGGTTCATCGCGGCATCATCGCGTTGAATAGGAGAGTGTTTGATCGATTGTGGGGTAAAAAACGGTTCGCTTTGCGAATACCCACTCATCTCATGGTGGGACAGAAACGAGATGAATGGGGCACCCAGATTTGTGCTGGGTGATGACTGGGCTTCCCGCGCCCAAAAGTCGCGGTTGGGAGATGCCTGGGCCACCCGCCCCCAGATGCGGCGAGACCGTCTCCGAAGAGACGGCGTGCGCGCTTTTCCCTCAGATTGATCAACATACCTTGGGGCTCAGATAAGAGTGGAACGTCCCTAGTAAGATTGCTGATTGGTTCTCTCTGGCTTTGTCTACTAGCTCAGCCACCTCCGAATCGAAGACTTCGCTGTCCTCCACCGGTGCTGAGTGCTTGACCGCAAGTAAGGACCAGTTGAATGTCGCCAGATAATTAGCGAGCTTGACTCTCGCAGAATCAGCCGAATTCGCCCAAGTGATCACGTTCATGAAGCCTTTTTCGTATCCTGGGTCAAGATCAAGGTCACCCGGCTCGACTTCGATCTCGGCTCGCAATTTCCAGAGTTTTTCCATTTGTCTCCTATTTGTCAGGGTACTCGTGGTGCGTACTTGTAGGCTTCTTGTTCCCGTCCGCATCAGTCGGATGGAAATGTGGCTTGCCTACCTTGGGATTGGAGTGTTCGACTGACCCCGAACCCTCACTCTTTGCCTTATCATCCGCTCCTTTGCGCGAACTACTTTGAGTCTTGTTTACTTGTGGTTTTCTGCTCGGTCCCAGTTTGTTTCCGTGTTCGTCAGTGGCTTGGCCACCTGCTGTAACCCCAGCCGATTTAGCTGCTTTTGGACCGGTGTTGGCCGAATCGGCCTTGGCGGGAGCTGCCCCGCGATTTTCGATTGGACACATGCAGACCGAGCCATTACCGCCTGGAGCAGCATCAGGGATGCTATTCGCAATCGTGTCCAAAACGCCCGAGGCTTTTGCAAGTCCGACGGTAATTGCCGCCCCTAAGAAGCTGAAAGCCTGTCCTGCTGCTCGCTCGGCTGCTTGTCCTGCCGGACTCTCAGCAGCTTCGCTGAGACCTTGTTCGACGACGGGACACCAAGGACAGTGCCCATCCGGATCGGCTTTGGTAAGCGGATTGTTATTCACATACCCGTAGAGATTCAACGACTGGGGATTCGCGAGATCGGAGTACGGCACAGCCTCCGGCTTGTCAGCCCAGTCGGGCGACATCCACCTTCCCATTGAGCTTGCGTAGTACCTGGCCCCGAAGTAGTCGAGACCTGATTCTGTGTCTCGTTCTTTGCCGGTAAATTTGTAGTGGTTCGCGGTGGTGGAGTCGGGTTGATCGGCGACGACCGGCACCCCATTGTGCAGCTCTCCGCCGAACGGCGCGAACTGCCCCTGCCAGACCGGCCACCCGCCTGAGGCGAGCTCTAGTTGCGCCGTTCCTAGATGATCCCCCAGATAGAAGTGCGCGTTCACTGCTCCAGCAGAAGTCGGATCGCTACTCAAAGGAACCGTTTCTGAGGCCATTGTTTGGCCCTGCACGCTTGGATCGCCCCACTGTCCCCAACCACCAGCCGCTTGACCGTTGTACAGCGGCACCACCGTGCCGTCGGGTTGAACGAAGGCAATGTCCGCCATATAGATATTCCAGTTGCCGGTCCCGGTCGCACCGTCGGCCCCTAATCCAATCTGCACGGGCCATTGTCCGTTGAAGGCACTCAAATCTACGACCCGCTGGACCCACTGGCCTTGGGTCGTCATGCTATTCATGGACTGGCCATTCTGGTCAGTCACACCCCAATTCAGGTACTGTCCCGTGTTGGTTATCATGAAGATGCCGCCTGTGGGGCTCGCTGCGCCGCTTTGGTACTGACGCCAGGCCAGTTTTGTTCCTGGTTGAAACGCCAAGCCCTGAGGGACCGGTGGAAACCAGAACCACCGATAGGGCCAGCCGCAACTCGCGCAGTTGTTGCCTGATAAATGCAGGCGCGTGTCTGCCGTGCTTACCCTAGCAATCTTCTTGCCGTTTGCATAGATGTAATCCGTCCACGCACCCGATTGGTCCACCTCTGCAATGGGCTGCCCTCCAAAGTCAACATATGCGGTGAAGGTCCCATCCGCGTTCGATTTGCGGACGCGAGCCCCATCCACACCGTAGGTATAAGTCTCGGACGCCGGATAGCCAGTCGTTGCAAGGGAGGCGATCCTACTCTCCGCATCGTATGCAAACGTACGCGGCGCCCCGTTCGAATCCGTGTCTGTGGTCAAATTCCCCGCAGCATCGTACCCGAGGGCCGGAGGTGGAGGATTCGACGGAGTACCAACCGGTGTTTGTGTACAGCCACTGTTCATTCGATTAGTGAGCGGGTCGAAGCAGGCAAGGTACTGAACTCCGAGGACCTGAGTCATATTGCCGAAGGAATCAATTTGGAATTGTTGGTTGAGAACCCCTCCCAGCGAGAATGTCCTGATGCGGTTCAGGGAGTCGTATGTGAAAGCCTGGGACCGGCTCCCGTTCAGCGCGTCCACAATACCGAAAATATTTCCGTTGTTGCCAGCACCGGGACTCGCAGGATTGACGTGGTTGTAGGTACGCGAACTAAACTGCTCACCGCTGAATGGCAATAGCGGGTTGGACACGGACATACTCTGGATTTGCTGTAGGTTATTCTCAGTGATCGTCTGTTGAACGCCATTGCCAAGCGTGAGAACATGCGGCGAACCATCGGGAAGATAACTGATAGACTGCACGTAGTTCTGAGTCGGACAAGGGCCTCCACTGTACAGACCGGATGACGACAAGCGACCTGCCGAATCGAAGCATTGCCGAACATGGCGACCGTCGGGGTAGGTAAGGTCGGTCATGTTTCCCGCCAGGTCGTAAGCGGCAGAGACACTATTCCCGGAAAAGCCACCTAGATAGGTGTTCTGGAGGTTGATTCTCCCCACTGCGTCGTAAGAATATCCTGTAGCGGTGACGGCATGATCAGTAACGGTAGTCAGCCGTCCAACGGAGTTGTAGGACGGGAGTCCGAATGACGACAGGCCATCATACTCAAACGATGCTGGCCGCGTGCCGTCGGAGTAAAACTTGTTCGTCAGCCGGTTCCACTGGTCGTAGGCATAGGTTGTGGTTCTTCCGCGATTATCGGTCTTCAAACATGGAAGTGAGGGCTCGCCCGAGCAAAGTTGGGTTCCATTTCGGTAGCTGTAGCTAATTGTGCCCGTCTCCGGGTTAACGGATTGCGTAAGACGTGAGAGCGGATCGTAAACGAAGCTCCGATTGTGCGCGGGATCCCCAGTCTTGCCTTGCTGATTGACAGTCTTTAAGTTCCCAAGTGAATCGTACGTGTAGAGGGTCGTTAGCGAAAATTGGCTGGCGGTTGTACCCAGTTCCATCACCTTCGTGAGCCGTCCAAGAGCATCCGAAGTGTGCTGCATGTGGACTCCAGCCTCGTCCCACGAATCCACCGTCTGCCCTCCATATTGTAAGGTCACAGTGCTCAGGTCTGGATTTGTCTGAATCCGCTTTCTGCCGAGGGCGTCATAGGTAAACGTGGTGACACCATATGTCGAATCGCCTGTCGAGCGATAAGGATTTGTCTTGGAATAGACGCGGCCCATGCCGTCATAGGCTTGTAGAACGATATCAGTTCCTGCCGGATCGCTGGTGAGTTTGGTGGTTGAGGTTCGTCCTAGGCCGTCGTAGTAGACGGTCGACGAAATCTGCGAGCCAGCCGAGCTCTCCTTCACGTTCTTCACGACACTCCAGCCACTTGTTGCTGAGTCGGTAAACGTATAGGAAACGCCCCCGTTGGCCGTTGTCCCTGATGTTCCATCGACGGTTGGCGGATAAACTGTTGAAGTCATGCGGTTGAGCGGGTCCGCATAGGCAAACGTTGTGGTGTTGTGGTTCGGATCGGTGTGGCTCGCTACGCTGCCTGTGAGGTAGTTATACGTGTAGGTATCAATGTGCGGGATTGCTGCCCCAGTGACCGTCGTGACCGTCGTCGGGTAAGCGTTTGTCGGCTTCGAAGGCGTCCCAGATAAATATGCATCCGTATAGTTGTAGGTCGTCACGTTTGTGTTGTAGTCGGACACCGCGACGGGCATGCCGGTGAGGTCGTACTTCGTTGTCTTCGATAGCCATGTGGAGCATGACGTTCCGGAGATTACCGAGCAGTGTTTCTCGGTCGTCAAATTGCCGCGCGGGCCGACCATTGATGCCGGGAAGTTTGTGTCATCGTGTTGCAGTATCCCAGCAGATCCGCTCAGCGGAAACTCGTCGTAGTTATACTGCGCCTGAGAATAGACGTTTCCGCTTCCGTCTGTCACCGTCACCTGCGACGGTTTGTCCACGATATACGCCTGGTTGTACGTTTTGCCAAAGGTAGGTTGACCACTGTTGGGATTTGACCACAGGTAGTTCGTAAATGTCTTTCTTAGCCAGCCGTTGGTCGGTGTCGCAGTTGGTGCGCAAGGGCTTCCCGAACATCCGTAGTAATCAGACTCATCCTTCTCGACGACATTGTTGTACTTGTCATAGACGAATTGAACCTGAGATTGAATTGGAGAAGGACCGTCATATAGCGTCGTGGCGACCTGGCTCGGATATGGTGGGTAGGCATAATAAGCCCCAAGGCCCGAGATAAAATTTGTGCCGAGCAACACTCCGGGCGCATTATAGGTCGTCGCAACGGACTGAACAAGACTACCACTGCTACTATAGGTTGACCTTGACGTCTCTCGGAATGACGGAGCTGATCCGAAGCTGAGATTCAAGCTGCTGTAGATAAATGCTGATCCAGTGTAGTTGGTGTACGAGGCATCTGGAGCTGTGACGGTCGACGTCAGTATCCCAGGAGTCGTCATAGAATTGAAGGTGTACAACCAATGACTTTCTGCTCCCGAACCCGTTGAGACATACGCATCTGTTACGACAACAGACGACTTGTGGAGGAAGAAGCCGTAGCCCCCAGCATCAGAGCGGATGCCGTAAATGAAGCGAACATACCCTCCCGTTGGGAAGGTTATCTTGGAAATGTTGCCGTAGGTTGGGTCGTAGGTGAACGTGTAAGCCGTTCCATTCGGCAAACCGATGGACGTTATTGCGTTGACCGTCAGTGCTGAATTCATTGGGACAATGCTTCCCTGAGTATTTACGCCGGTCTGAGTGGTCCCTAGACAGCAGAAGTCGGACCCCCCGCTTGGGTGCGGCATGGTATAACCGCCGATTGAAACAGCAGCAACCGTCACCGAGTAGGATTCAGTGTTCCCACCGGCGCCTTTCGTGGTGACTGGATATGTCCCGACAGCGAGTTCGTACAGGCTGTTGGCTAGCTGGGAGTTTTGATTGTAGGTCAGAGTTGTTGTAAACGGAGTTCGTCCTTCGCTATCTTGCGTTATAGAGGCGATGTTTCCATTCGAATCCTCCAGTGTGCCAGGGCCTGTGTAAGCAGTTCCATTAGGATAGATGGCTGTCCCCGGCGTGGTCTGGAGATTTGATCCATCGACTGTAGCCCCCTGAAGAACTTGGGCATTGTACGCATCAGAACAGGCAGGAGCCGCATTCTGTGAACTGCTGCCGCCTGACCCGACGTTCAAATCGTGGATTGCTCCGTTTTCGTCGTTGTAAAGGTATGGCCCAAGAATTGTGCATCCGTATTGTGTTTGCCCGTAGATGCCGTTTCCATAAATCGGCGTGTAATCGGGTATTTGTGTGTATGAACCGGTTATCGTCGGGCCAGACATAGCCCACGGTCCAATCGGACTACTGGGGTATGTGGAGGAGATGTTGCCCGGTGCCCATTGAAATGGTTCAATTTGCCCGTTTTGAACCGGACCGGACGTTTGGAGGGTTACGGTTGCCGAGGAGTTATAGCTGAGAGAGAATGGAATTTTGGGTCCACGTCCGCCGGTGGGAACTGTCCCAAACGGTATCTTGAGGCTAAGGGATCCGGAGATGTTGTCAATCTGCCAGATAGAATCCAGCTTCAGCGGATCGGGAGCACCCGAAGGAGAATTCGCGTCCGCATAGGTTCCAGGGGTCGTGGTTTGCGCGAACAATTGGTTGCTCATCAAACCACTCACGACTAACGATGAAATCGCAAGCCAGGTCGACGTTCCTGCCCGGAAATGGGTGAACTGTGACGTCGCAGAGGTCGGGACAAACTTAGCAGGATTCCGGTTCATTCAAAGCTCCGATAAATGCGCGTGTGACTCGAAAGTGACGCTGGACACTCATTCACTCATCTCGTCGCGTGTATGAATCTTCGCGACTCCATGGGGGTGCAAAAGACGACAAAGCTAAGGCCCACCGATTGGGCAAAGCGCTTACTAAGGAGATTGTGGTTACTTGCGAATCAAGGCCCGGATGACTGAAGCGCTGCAAAATACGTGTGAAGCTCGGCTGGTATTAGTGGCTTCGGCAGGTAGAGAATCTGCCAAGGTCAATGAACTACGGGCGAATGTCCTGCGGAGCCATCCGAGACCAATCCGAGATGAGCAAAAGGTCTTGTGGCTCTGCGAGGTACAAATATCCAAGAAAGCCAAATCGATGTCAAGCTAAATTTGTGCTGGGGTAAAATTGCCGGGAAAGTCCTCCATATGAAAGTCAGCACTCTCGCACCGGGCCGACGCTTTGTCCATCTGCATCGCAAAACAGTGTTTGAGGAGACCACCACGACGGGATGGCAAAGGCATCCGAAGATACAACGTGGCTGGAAATAGTACGTTCATCAAATCGATGCTCGAACCACCAAAGGCTGCAAGGCTCTGGAAAGCAACCATGTAATCCAGCTCGGGCTAAACTTTTGATCGGCCATCGGGGAGTTGGGCACTTTCCCCTGCCGATCTGACAAATGTGGTCGAATCGTAGCGGTCAAGGCCTTAAAGAACGCAACAAAACTACAGTGCCCAACAAGGTCGCCGCAACAGATCGAATATAAACCAGTTGCGGCCACTGACTTTCAACAGATTTCAACAAGCCGCGAAATGCGGTTCAGGCCCAGGGGGTCAGGATCGACTCTCGGATTGTTTCGCTCCGGCGGAGGAGCGACTCCCCCACAAGATCGCCTCAGTTCTCCCCTGCCCCTTCATGTTGCGTTGTGAATACTCGAACCCAGTTGCCAACCTGATCGGAGCTTGCCGGCGAACTGGGCTGAAGCAAGGGGAGAAGCCGCTTCCCGGACATCCTCTCCTCCTCGTCCGCCAAACTGCGCTCGGCTGGTTCGGCCCCCTTTACCCGCCATTCGCAAGTCTTTGCCGAGGCTTCCGCAATGTTGTTCGCCTCTCCTTTGACAATGGCACGGTTGGCTTCATTTGCTATCGCCGTAAATCAATCAATCGATATGCAGTCTTCCGGAAAACCTGTCACGAGCCTGTAAAATTCCCGAATGGCCACTCCCGAAAAGATTCGTGAAGGAATCGAACCGCTGCTGAAACTTCTCGTAACCCACCCCGAGCTAATGGTGGTTGAACTACTTCCGGACAATGGTAACTTCGTGCTGCGCGTGCAGGTGACCCACCAGGACGCAGGCCGGCTGATTGGAATGCAAGGCCGAACAGCACGGTCTCTTCGCATGTTGCTCGGGGCTATCGGCCATCAGTCAGGCGTCACGGTGAAGCTTGACATCGCAGAATCAATCTAAACTTCGATCCCCACCCCAAAACTCGCCTGACGGGTTGTTGTTCGTTAATAACCGAAATCGATTCCACGGCTACGTCTTCCAATCGCCTCGCAACGGGTAAGCATTCTTTCCGTGAGCAATCAATCGGCGCGCCGTAGCAACCAAACAGTGTCGGCAGGGATTGAAGAAATTTGAATGCTGCGAATCATCACAGAGCAGAGAGGAATGCAATCAGTTCGTGGTTTTCGCACCACATGCCTTTCCCTTGGCGAGGGCTGAGCTTATCCAAATCACGGCGAAATCGCTCCGGTGTCATGAAAAGGTAACGCTCCGTCGAACCTAAACCCGTTTGCCCCATGTATGCGGCTAGGGCAGGCAACATCCGATTGAGATCGGCACCCTCTTCTATCCATTTAGTTATGCGGTGAACGGCAAACGTGTATCGCAAATCGTCGACCCGGGGCTGGTACTTGCTACCATCGGCACGTCGTATATTTGCCAGTTGACGGAGCCGCCGAAAATGCCTTCCGAACCTGTTCGTCGAAATCTGAAGACCCGTCTTCGTGATGAATAGGTGACAGTTCTCCGGGTGCCTTTGTGATCGAAGGTCCATGAATTGTTTCAGCACCTCTCGCAAATCGTCGCCAATCGGAATCCGGCGAGACCGATTCGGACGTGTACTGTGAATGCTAACGAATCCATTCTCCAGATCAACATCTGAAGGCCGGATCGCAGCTACTTCTCCAACGGACGCTCCTGTCCCGTAGAGGAAGAGGATCACAGCCTGGAGGGTCTGTTTGTCCATTCTCCGCCGTGAATTCTCGCTTTCCGATACTGAATTGAGCAAAGCTCGCAGTTCTGTAGCGGTAAATATGTACGGCGTAAAGGTTTGTCGTACAACCGGCCTTGGAGGCGGCATCGTGAGTTGGAGTGTCACTCCGCGACGGGACCAGTACTCAAAGAAGCGCGCTAGAGTCCAGTAATTCAGCCGCCAAGTGATCGTTGATGTCTGACGACAATTCAAGAAGCCAAGAATGTGCTCTCCAATCAACTGGAACATTTGCGTGTTAGGAAAAGCCTTTGAGAATGCCCGCAATGTACATGCGCTTCTCACAAAGAGATAACCATGTGCCCGTTTCGCCTCGACGTAGTCTCGAACGCAATCATTAATCGTCATAAGATCGCCGCCAAGCTAATGGATGCAACCTGCCTAAGCGCGTAATCGTCATGCTTCGCATAAATACTCACTGATTTCAGATCGCTGTGGCCCAAGAAATGTGCGATATCAGTCAACGAGGAACCTTGATGCAAGAGACGAGATGCGCAAGTATGGCGAAGTGCGTGCGTACCGTAATTCTGAGACTCAATTCCCAGGCTCTTCATTCTGCGCGATACGACTACCCATAGGCTGGCGGAATCCACGGGTCTGTAAGGTGGCTTTAGCGACACAAAAAGGTTCCTGCAGGCGCATTTCGGGCGAGCATGCTTCAGATAGCGGATAATCTTTTCGCCAACCTCAACCTGGATGGGAAATTGTTGGATCTTGTATGATTTAGCCCGCTTCACAGTCAGAATCTCGTTCATCCAATCCAAGTCGCCTAACTTCAGACGGATCATTTCGATATTTCTCAACCCGTAAATCGCCGATACTGCAGCCATCGCGTCTCCTCGAATGTCAGCAGTGGTTGATCCAAAGTCGTGGTCTAGCATTCTTCTGACGTCAACCCACTCAGGCCCCCTGGGCTTCGCATCGCATCTGGAAATTCGCGGACGCTGAATTGCCAGCGCAACGTTGTTGTCGTTCCAGCCTTCCTTTTCAGCAAAAAGGAAGAATAGACGTAGCGCACTGCAAACGGATGCGATCGAACGTGGCAAATAGCCGGCGTTCAGCTTCGATTGGAGATAGTCGTCGACGTCGTTCATGGTGACTGACCCAAGCGGAAGCTGTTTACCCCTGGTCCATTGGAGGAAGGCTATGACACGCCGCCGACAGACAATGACCGTATCCGGAGCCAAACCCCGCACCATGCTGAGGTAGCCTACCAACTGCTCTACATAAGTATCGTCCGGTTCAACCCGAAGAACCGGCTCTCGTAGGCAGCGATGAAATCGAAGCCATTTTGCGGCCACATAGACGTACAAGTCTGGTGTCTTGCTTTGACCATTCCTATTCCTGAGCTCAGTCTGCGCAGCCCAGGTCAATCCTGCTTCGCGGACCTCGGCCAGGTCCACGACCCGAAGGGTTTGAAGTTCCAATATCCGGAGCACGTGTAACAGCATCGAGGCGATGGATCGAAGTCGTCTCACGGAAGTTCCTTGCTGCAACATGGACCGCAGAAGAGCTTCCCGCTCGCTCAATAAGGGTGCAGCGCGCTGACGTTGGCGGGTGCTTTCAAATGCGAAGACGACGTTGAGGATATCCAATCGCCCTCCAGGATTCCTGACGGCAAGTGATGCATTATCGAGGTGGCTTATCAGAAAGGCCGGAAGCCGCGTACGTGGGATGCGGTCGGCTACTGGCCATTCCTGGTCATACGATCACCCTCGGCATCTGCTTCCTTCCGGCACACATAGGCTCCGACTTTGGTCGCGCCGTACCAACGCTCACCCTTGAGGTGATAGACGCCTGTCTTCGTATTCACCCAAACCACAGCATCGTTCGGGCAATGCTGCTTCGCTTCTTGCTCTGAGTGGAAGTGGAGAGCCGGCGGCAGGCCAGCATAAGCCTGACACCCTGGTGATAGGAAAAGTGCAGCGGCGAGAACTATCGCTTTCAGCGAGGACATAACGGTATCTTTAAATGGTTTGAGAAGCCACTATACCGTCGTATCTCTCAATCAGGTAAGGATTTTGCCATGTGCCCTAATACATTGTTGCTCCGACGTACACCATCGCTCCATTGATTACCGAGGCTCCAGAGTCGCCCTCGTAACTAAGAGCAACTAGACCCTCCAAGAGTTCTGTCCCTGGTGAGCCTTCATGTGCGGCGGGACGGCTTCCTACAACCCATGATGATAGGTCATTGGGGCGCGAACGCGACATTGACCGCCTCCCTGAATGCCTGCTCCAAGCTAAAGGTTCCGCAATTGTTGACGTGGGCACCAGGGTCATAGGACGCGCTACAACTCCCATTGGCGACGCCTAGTATCCCAGAGTGAGGATCAACGAATGCCCGGACGTCAACAAATGTGACGTTGAGATTGTCCGCTGCGAGAGCCTGAGGTCTGTGTTGGTTCAAGGCATTCACAGAGGAGAAACCGGGTACAATGACTTGGTTGGGTCATGTTGAAGATGGATAACGCCTCCGAGAAAGACGGGGGGGGGGAGCAGATGGCACATTGTTTGGGCTAGCTGGCGGGAACCCAAATCCATAGATATGAACGTTATCGGCCGGGTCGCTCGCCGACGTCACACAAGCGGTAATGACATGGCTACCGGGACTGACAACATATCGCGCTAGTGCGGGGAAAGCTTCCGTGGTCTGGTTGATGTTGAAGGGAATGACAGTTGTGAGTGCCGTTGTGCCGCTAACGGTGTCCATTGTCGCTGTCCCGTCACTTGCGACAGTGAGACTCCAGCAGCACATGCAGCCTGCGATAGCCCTAGCGAGGCTTCTGCCGCGCCAGCTTCACCAGCTCGCTTCTCAACTCCGCGTTGCGGTCCGGACGAGGCTCGTACCGGTAGCTCGACCGCTCCACGCCCAGCAGCTTGCAGGCCCTGCGTTCGCTCAGCCGGTACTCGACCGAGACATACGCAACGTCTTCTCTTAGACCGGCAAGCTCCAGCCGTTTTCTTATAACAGCTTTCAACGCCTTGCCGCCAAGACTCAGCTCCGCCAACAGCAGCTTCAACCGGCGGTTCTCATCCTCCAGTGCCCGCAGACGCTGCGCTTCGCTCACGTCCATCCCGCCGAACTTCTGCTTCCACTTGTAAAACGTCGCAGCGCTGATTCCATGCTCCCGGCAAAGATCCGCCGTCTTCACCCCAGCATCATGCTGCTTCAACATCCCGATGATCTGCTCTTCCATATACCGCCTCTTCTTCATCGCTCCGCTCCCTCGCGCTTAGATTATTACGAGAGAACTCCAGTTTCGACTGGTAGTGATTTCCGGGGGCAGGTCAGATACCCTAAACTGTCCTTTGACTAGCCTATTTGGCTGACATCGTGGGGCATCGCCCAAACGTCAAAAATCAAAGCCACAGCGAAGTCCAGCAAATTATAGATTCTAGGAAGCTTAGTCGTCTTTAGGTTGCAGTGTGGTCGTCAATCCGCTAGCGAGTATATATATATCGACTACCGAAACGCAGATGGGAGCTTCTTTTGAGCTTTAGGATGAAGAGTATTCGAGCCAGGCAGCATACCCTGCGGTTAGACAAGATGGCGTCCACGCGGATTGTCGAGGCCTTGGGGACCCCTGGCCTCGTTGCTTCCAGAAAATCGTCCAATCATGTATCTTCCTAGCGAGCGGCTCAAGATAGAGCGCCTGACCGTAAGCGGCGCTCATCGTATTTCGCGGGGCGTAGGCGCGTTGCAATTCAATGTGTACATGCGGGTGCGCAGAGTGGAAGCAAGCCCCCGAAAGCAACGCACGGGTTCACTCTTTTGTATCCCATGCGATCCGACGCCTTGAGGATGGTGTTATTGCTCATTTGCTTTTGGGTGTTGCGGTGGACTAGGAATGGCCACTCGATGCCGCTGGGAGCTGCCCTAGAAGTATCCAGAATACTGATCATGCACCTTGGAGAGCGCTTGCTCCGACGCATAAGAAAATCCCCAGTGAAAGGCGGTGCAGCTAGTATTCGAGTGCGCGCTTTCCGCAATCAGAATCTCAGGCGCGTGGCGCTCGAAGGCTGTGTCTTGCGGGGGGTGGCGACCGACGACACGCGGTAATGCTCGGATAGCGCATTTGTGACCACTTTGCGATTCCATGCGGCGAACGTCGATAACCGCCATAGACAAGAGCACGAACAGAGCTTTGTTTGCTTTCCTAGGCGCTGGGATACAGTTGCCGCACATAGCCCCTAAATGACTTGTCAAATTGCCCTGTGTACAATACCGAGAGGGATGTGACGAAATTGAGCTGGATTACTCGCCTTATCTACCAAGGTGGCGTATTCGGATACGAGTGCATTCCACTTGTCAACATCCCTGTGTGATGCTCGGACCGTCATGTCGATCGGGCCTGAGCAACGGGTGTATCGCGATACCGGAGGCTGGATGATAGTGCGGATAATTATTTGGCTCGGGCTGCATCCAGAGAAAGCAATGTGCCAGAAATGTCGTGCCGTCAACCAACGTTCGCAAATGGTATTCCAGCCGGGCCATGGCTGGTTTTGCACTGAATCCGAGGCCTACGAATGGTGGCGGGACTGTCAGTGGTAATCAGCGGATCATACTTGGGCTAAACGGGGGAGACGTTCAATGCGTATCATTTCACCCACACTCTGAATCACGTTTACCACCCGTTGGTTGAGGCAGAAACTTAGCGAACCTAAGACCCTCCAGAAGACTCGCATGCATGAAGGATTTCGAGACGACGCGTGGATTGGGGTGACTGCTTGACGCACTTGAATCAAAACTCCCCAAATGAATACTGTGACGCGGTAAAATTTAGAAATGAGCCACGGAATTGCACTTGCGATGATTCCCAATGATCAGTTGCTCCAAGATGGGGACCGTCCAAGGTGAATCGTTGCGTATAAGAAAACGTCACGCTGGTGGACGGCGCGAGATTCGAACGTGGCGCTTGTGGCTGCGATCTACAGTAGCGAGCTCAACTTTGCAGTCTTACCGATCAGCAATCACCATTTGCCGTCCTCGGGGGCTCTAGTGTTTTTGTGAGAGACGATGGCAGGATGATCGATTCTTCGGAGCAGATAGAATCACTACTTTTGCTCATTGTTCTGTCCTTGGCGTCGGCCCCCGACGATGTGACCCTCCAGATTAATCGGGATGTTGTGCCACTGATCGCGGCTGTAGCGGTCGCCAAATCCGACCTTGGCAGGATTATCGGCAAAGAGGGGCGAATGGCAAGATCTATTCGTACGATTGTGCGCGGAGGTGCCCTCAAGCTAAAACATCCCGCAAATATCATTGACATTAGTTCGAGTACCGTAAATCGCATTGGCCAGGGCTGACAGCTGTCATTCTCATGTCATGTTTTACACATCGTCTCGGGACATTCTTTACACACTCGCCCTTGCTGTTTGTGCGCGGAGGTACGAGGGTCGATGGCGTGGAAGACGATCGACGTTTAGGATCAGCGGGTTCCTTCTGTGTTGATTGCGTCTCGTCACGAGAAGTCTTTCCGATCCCTGTGCAAGAGTTTGGCATCTCGTGACCAATTGGCTCAATGTCGACTTAGCGGTACAGCGAATCTGGATTTGCGGGATTTGCGGAGCGCAGCATCCGGTGGCCCCCCGGATCTTTTGCACCATTTCTCATCACCAGTGTAGCGCAGCTATCTCTGGGTTCAGATAGTTGCCGTGCGGGGTATGGGCCACCAAGGCCTCTGGTGCCGGTGGCCTGTGTCCCAGCGACAAGTGGGGCCGAACGGTGTTATGGTTGTCGCGCCACCTCCGCTAGTACCCGAATCTCTTTCATCGAGCAGCGAATTTCTCCATTCAGGAACTCGTCCCGTTGCTTTGAGTTTATGGTCTAAAAGAAGCCGTTCTCCCACGGACTGCGCGGTTCAACATAGGCTGTTCTGGCGCCGATCCAGGCGAGCCCCTTCCGAATATCCCGCGCCACGAACTCCGGGCCGTTGTCGGATTGAGGATGCTGCTGCACACCTTCATTACCATAACGTCGGCCAGCGCTTCGATCACCTTCGCCGAGCTCAATCGCCGTTCCGGCCGGATCATCAGGAATGATCATCGATCACATTCAACATCCGCACCGTCCTCCCGTCGTAGGTCTTCGAGCTGACTAAGTCGTAGCTCCAGACATGGTTCACATGCTCCGGCCGCGGCCGTACACACGATCCGTCCGTCAACCACAGTCGCCCACCGGGGCGCTGCTCCTGCGGAACCTTCAGCCCTTCGCTACCGCGATACCAAGCTCCTTTACGTCCCGTCTCTCTCAGAAGAACTGGTACATCAAAGACCGGGAACTTCAACCTACAAGGTTGCTTATCCTTTAGATGATTCTCGTTTAGAGAGCGGAAGCCACTAATGGACGACCTCGGTGTGAGGGGGCCATTCCACGGCAACAAATGAGTTCGAGTGGAAAGCAACCTTCGGGCCTTAACTCGGAAGCATCGACGAGGGAACGAGGAGAGCCGGATCGCTAATGTCGGAACCAGGTTGCTGCGCGGGAAAGAGCATTTCTTGCCGGTCGCCGGCGAAGCCTTCCATCTGGCGTGGCCAGTTCCACACACGACGAGGCGATCTGCGCGAGGGCGCCCAAAACAAAAGGAACATTGGGATTGGACCCTATGGTAATGTGCGTTCCCATAGCGCTTTGCGAAAGATTCAAGACTCGCCAAGGAACGTCCCTGCCGTCCGGGCACGCGGTGGTTGACTGCGCGTTGTAGCGACCTTTATCGCCTTCAACAGAATCAGGCAGTGACGTCCGGACACGCTGAATTCAAGGCTTAGCGAGCGAGACGTATAGAATTATCTTCGGAGATGTGCTAATCGGCTGAACAAAAACTCTTCGACGCGCCTGACACGTCGTCCAAGTCAAGCATCATAAGATTTGCTTAGCCAACTCATACTGGAGAAAGGATGAAATCGATGAGTCAATTTCAATTCAAATCCCGTTTTGATCAGTTTTTGCGTCGGCTCTTTCCTGAGCATTACAGCGAAACTGCAAAGTGCACGCTTTGTAAGCAGCGTGGCCATAAATCTCGCATGGTGAACGACGGCACCTATGGTTGGTTCTGCAACGAGGAGGAATGTGCAGAATACAATTTCTGGGCTGGAATGAGGTCACCATAAACTACATTGCGGATACGGTCGTGGGTTCCTAAACTTCTGCCGACGAACTGAGCGATCGGTCCCTAATTGAGCATTCCGAAGCCCAACCCGTCAGAAGTGGAGTCTGCAGATGTCTATTCATTTCCATCGTTATTGCCGCCATTCGTGATACGTCAAATAGTAGACGAGGGAGCCAAGGCAGATCAGCATATTTCGCTCAAATAGGCCGCTAACACGCAATGATTTGGATTTGTTGCGCCATGAGGCCACGGCTACATACTGCTGTAAAGCAAGTACCTTGACTCAGTTTCGCGATCTTTATGTCAACGATGAAGGACCACTCGCAACCTGTTGAAATGGGTTCCTGCCTTCGATTGTTTTGGGTGCTCGTTCGTCAATTGACTATGCGTGGAGACGAGCGCGTTCGCGAGGGTGTTTTCGGCTATTTGACGTTGAAACATCGAGTTTTTGTGTATTACCAATTGCGCGGGAACGATGCCCCTTCCGACGCGTACTTTAGTCGTTGGGACTCGAAGTTCGACAAGCTCTCTGCGGCCAGCGGCCATGCGCCGATCACGCCTGAAGGCGCGCTGCGGACGCTCCTGTTACAGGCGTTTTATTTGATCTGCCCGGAGCGCCAGTTTGTCGAGCAACCCGACTACAACCTGCCGTTCCGCTCGTTCGTCTGCCTGCGCATGGATGGTGCGGTTTGGAACCTTGCGGTCTGCCCGAAAAACCGTGATTGTCTGCTCACAAGTGGCGTGGCGCAGAAGCCTTCGCGGTCTTTGACCGCAGAGCCAGGCGCTTCATGAGCGACGATCCGTCCACCCTCGGCGGTACGCCGATTCAGACATTGGCGTCGAACAAGAGCTTCCGCGCTAGTGAACATTCCGACGCCAGCGATGCAGCGAACCTCACCGGCCAACAGCCCACCAGCGTCCCGGATATATTAGTAACCGACCCGGACACTTGGATCTAGAAGAAGAGCTTCGCCAAAGATCCGCATCTGGCTGACGTCATGCACACTATGGTGGAGATCCGCACGGGCCCGCTCTCCGCCGCGATGGCCACGCAGGCCGACGGATACGCTGAGCGCGATGCCGCCCTGCTGATGCTCGATGAACGGCAGAAGACCAGTACAAAACGCATCACGGTAGGCGCCGATAAGGCATACGACACGAAGAGCTTCATCGCCGGGACCCGCGCCCTCAACGTCACCGCGCATGTGCAGAAGAACGACAAGGGGCGCCGCTCCAACCTCGACCGAAGAACTACCCGGCACGCTG
>JAYVZU010000205.1:0-1890 GCA_043783075.1 Rhodanobacteraceae bacterium | reverse complement strand
GGCTTTCCGGCACGCGCGATGATGACCTCTTCTCCGCTCTCTGCGGCAGCGATGAGCTTGGAGAGGTGGGTCTTGGCGTGGTGGACGTTGACTTCCATACAGATAGATTAGCTAAGTTGATTAGCTAAGGCAAGCGGATTCGGCAGGGGAGACCGAATCTTGTCGGCGATTGCCCTTGCATTGAGTGCCCCATTCATCGCGTGATTCGAGGACGCGATGAATGGGGATCGAACGATTACCGTCAACCTACTTCGCCTGCTCCAGTTCCAGCCGCTTCAGCTTCACCTTTCCACGGAGGCCTGACCACACCGGACGTGACTTTCCAACCGTCTGTGGATTGAATCCGTACGCCGCTGACTGCTCCATTACGTCACCAACGAGTTCATAACCCCAGGTGTCGAAATAAGTGAAGGGATCCATTGCCCAGCTGGCAGGGCCATCATCGCCCGGGAAGTTGAGCAACATTCTCATTGAAGCTACGACCGGATATAACCAACCGTCTGGGACGCGATAATTCACTTCCGTTTCCGTAAGGTCAAGTACCTTCGCCTTACCCTGAATGACGCTCACCTCCCGCCGCTTGCCGAACTTTGCGCCGGAGTCCTTCATCTGTTTATTGAAGGCTACATATTGAATTTGGAAGTTTGCTTGAACATGATCGAACAACTCAAGAATATCGACCACAACATCCTTGAGTTGACGATATCCTGGAAGCCATTCGTCGTCGCGGAAGTACGAAAGAATTCCGCCCTTGCCTGAATATGCAACGACGGGCTCCTTCTGATCTAACTCCCACTTAGGGTGAAACATGGTCATGATTGCGAGTACGGTTCGGATGTCCACTGGCTGCGGATCGTTTTCACGGTACCTGATCCGCCCGGCGAGTGCTGATGATTCTATTTTTTCCTTCAACCAGTCGAACTTATGATCTAAGTTGTCCAGGGCGAACTCTTTGACCTGATTGCTTGTGTTCCGCGCTCCAGCCAGCGGCACAAGCTTGCTACTGTAATCCCCAGAAATGATCTCGACATGCACGAATGCGGATTTGAGGCTCTCGATCATCTGTTGTTCGGTCAGCTCTTGATACTTTAGCGTTGCGCTGTCGAGCATGCGAGCAAGCACACGGTCCGTAGTGCCGCCGTCAGCAATCCCACCGTCTTGAGGGCTGTCGATCGTAACCTCCAGCATCTTGGTGTTGTTGTTGTAAACACAACTATTCGCAAGTATCAAAATTCCGCGATTTAGAAGATGGAAATCGCCGGGTGCCGACGCCACACTCGTTTCAATCGCGCGTGGAACCCGCCCCGTCAGCTCCTCATGGCTGCGAGGGTTTACGTCGTCAGGCAGCATCTCCCGCTTGTATTCGAGAACAGGCAGGTAGGCGTGGTGGATTTTGATTTTGGGATTCGTCGGATCGGCGATTGACCTTACGTGATCTTCGGAAACGTGGAAACGGAAGACATGCGGAAATGCGGCAGGGATAGCCTTTGACAACTGTACGGATGCCATAGTTGGCTCCAAATGCGAAGTGACAGCTTCGACTTTTAGGAATGTTCAGGTGTCAGCAGCGTCTCGAGGTTGTCCCTGCGAGCTGTCTCATCTGCTAAACCCTAGTCGGGGTTTCCCATCGACATTTTCAAGACTAAATTTAGAATTCGCTATCGTCAATTACAAAATAATAGATTCGAATAAATTTATTTAGATGTAGGGCTTGGCTCGGTAGGCTTCTCGGTCGAAGTGAGGTCAGTCAGATTCAACAAACAACGGCAAGGCCCGAAGGCCCTGCCGTTATTTGTTTACACGCGAAGCGTCGAGAACGGTACGAAGTACTATTCGGCGGCCATTTCTTCTTGTTCGCCTTCCATGCGCATCTGCTCCAGTTCGCGTTCC
>JAYVZU010000204.1:0-1890 GCA_043783075.1 Rhodanobacteraceae bacterium | reverse complement strand
GGGCATGGAGCAGTGGAAACCGCTACGCGCTTCCCACTGCTCCACACCCCAGACGACGGCTACTTGAACTCAGAAATAGCTGCGCTACACTACCTCATCCGGTGGCACAAAAGATGGGGCACTCAACCAGGATTTGTAAATATGTACTTCTGCCACTTCGCAGGGAATCGTCCCAATGGTCGCGTCCGAGCAATCTATAGCGAAAATAAATTTCCCAATGGCGAGAATGTTGAAATGTACGTTTGTACACTCGCCTTCGGCCACTTCGCTTTTCAGGTCGTCGCCGTCAAGCATACCCTCAACCAAAGATTTCAATGTACATCGGTCTTCAGATAAGGTGTTGCCGTTCCATTTTGGCCGGAAACTCCGGCCAACTACAGTTGGCCCCACAATCGCGCCTTGATGTCCAGCGCAGAGTTCGACGACTTCTCTATGCGCTGGAAAACCGTCGATCTCTAGTGAGGAGTATTGCCCTGTAAGGGCGTCTTGAGTGTACGGTCCGTCAAGTATGTTATGTCCAAACTATTTGAGACGTCTGCTTACTTAGGTTAGGGTCATTGATGTCAAAGATTATTGATATGAAGAGTTCATGTCCCGCCTTAGTTTTCAGGAAAAAATGCTTTGGGCGCAGCTTGTTGTTATTGCATTTGTGGTCGGATTGTAAGAGGTTGCTAAAAAGTTGATTTCGGTCCCGAGACATTCCCTCGGCGGCTAAAGCCGGGTTGATTCGGTTTCACTTGTGGCGCGGCTGAAGCCGTGCCCTTTCAAGGCCGGGGCGTGGTCAGCTGCCTTTGAAGCCCGATCTATCGGTGTCGCCCATCTTGTGTCGGGCTTTCAGCCCTTGGATTCGTGCCTGTTCGGAACCTTGGGCTGCGCCCAAGGCTGGTATGGGACGGGCCTTTGGCCCTAAGACCGTAGTGTGGGAGTTAGCCTCGGAATCAAATACGGGGATTCTGGCTTTGCCAGAATGACGGCGGTGGTGGGGAAGTGATGCGCGTGCCGGGGGCAGGTAGTTTCTGATGAGTGGATCGGGTTTTTTGAACTGTTGGCGCTAGTCCAGTGAAGACATACCACATGGGCTGAAGCCCGGATTTTGGGCAGGTTGGGAACCCCGGTGATGACCCCAAAGCTAAAGCATTGGGCTACCAGTCCGGGTGTATCTCGGGGGCAAAGGCGAGTGCAGAAGCAATTTCCTGCGGAATGACAGATAAAAGGGTAAGGCGAAATACGGAGATTCTGGCTTTGCCAGAATGACGACGGTGGTCGTGATTGTTTGTGTCGGGCCAGAAGCCCGTGTCAAATATATTTGACACGAGAGGAGCGTTGATCTAATGTCATTTGTGTCAAATATTTTTGACATGGAGACCCTTATGTCCCGCTTTAGTTTTCAGGAAAAGATGCTCTGGGCGCAGTTGCTTGGCTTGGCTGCTGTAGTTGTGTTTTATGCGCATTATCTAGTCCACGCTGGGCCGGGACATCACTACTTCCACGCGCTGCTGATCGCTGTGATCTTCTTCTTTGCGTCGATGCAAACGGTTCTACGCCGTGGCTCTGGCAATGTGGTGGAAGATGAGCGGGACGAATCGATTACGGCGATTGGGATCTGGTGGAGCAACATGATTCTGTGGATCGGGCTGGTTGCGATTCTTGTGATGTACTGGGACAATGGCGGCGTACATTCGGTCGGCGCGCTGATCGGGACCATCTTTCACCTGCTGGTGCTTGCGGGCACGGTTCGGATTATTCGGGAATTGGTGGCGTACCGGATGGCAGCATGAGCTCGCCTATTCGCAATACCATACGCGATCTGCGCGGTGCCCGGTCGATGACGCAGCAGGAGTTGGCGGACCTGATCGGTATGACGCGGCAGACGGTCAATGCGATCGAGGG
>JAYVZU010000203.1:0-5775 GCA_043783075.1 Rhodanobacteraceae bacterium | reverse complement strand
AGACCTGCTGGAGGATTGCAACGGCTTGCAAGTGGGCCTTGGTGAAGGGCCAGACGGCGAGGACGAAGACGACGATTCCGGCGGCGAAGAGGGTGTTGAAGGCGACGCGCTCGCGCAGCCGCTGCCGCGATCGGCGGATCGTGTGGGCCAGACGGGCTAGGGCGGGCGTACGAAGTGTGGTCATCCGAGCGAACGAAGTAGGGCAAAAGTACAGGCCCCGGGGGTTTAGGCCCGGGACCGGATTTCCGGGTGTGGCCCGGATGAAGCTTTGAAGATAAGACAAAGGTAAAAGCGAACTACTGAGATTCTGGCTTTGCCAGAATGATGGCGGTGGCTAATGACGGCGGTGGTTTGGTTAGATTTCCATGATGACCGGCATGATGAGGGGCCGGCGGCTGGTGGATTTCTGGATGAATCGCTTTAGGTCGTTGCGAATCTTTTCCTTCATGACGCCGTAGTCCTGGCGCTCTTCGGAAGAAGAATTTTCGAGGGTGCGCTGAACGATGGCGCGGGCCTCGGCGACGACCTGCGGATCGTCGACCGCGAAGCCGCGCATCACGATCTCAGGTGGGCTTTCGATCTTGCCGGTACGCTTGTTCAGGGCGATGATGGGCAGGATGATGCCGTCCTCGGAGAGGTGCTGGCGGTCTCGGATGATGACATCTTCGACGACGTCGATGGAGCCGCCGGAGTCGATGCAGACGCGGCCGGTGGTGACTTTTCCGTTCTTCAGCGCCGTGTCCTTGGAGAGTTCGAGGACGTCGCCATCTTCCAGCAGGATCGCCTTTTCGGGGATTCCGGTGGAGAGGGCGAGTTCGATGTGGCGCTTGAGGTGGCGGTAGTCGCCGTGGACCGGGATGAAGAATTTGGGCTGGACGAGGTTGATCATCAGCTTGAGTTCTTCCTGCGAGGCGTGGCCGGAGACGTGGATGAGGCCGTTGGTGCCGTCGTCGTGGATGACGTTGGCGTCGCGGCGCTCAAGGTGGTCGATCACGCGGTAAATCGATTTCTCGTTGCCAGGGATGACACGCGAGCTCATCAGAACCGTGTCGCCGGCGTCGATCTTGGCGAACTTGTGGTTGTTGACGGCGGCGCGGCTGAGCGCGCTCATGGGCTCGCCCTGGGTGCCGGAGATCATGATCATGACCTTATCGGCGGGCTGCTCCTTGATCTGGCCGGGGTTGATCATCAGGCCTGGCGGAATCTTGAGGTAGCCGAGATCCTGCGCGATTTCGGTGGAGTTATCCATCGAGCGGCCGATGACGGCGACCTTGCGGCCATGCTTCTGCGCCAGTTCGATGGCGACACCGATACGGGTGATGGAGGACGAGAAGCAGGAGAAGAACAGCTTCTTCTTGGTCTGGGCGAAGACCTCATCGAGGCGCGGGCGAACAGCTTTTTCGCTGGGAGTCCAGCCACGACGGTCGACGTTGGTGGAATCCTGCAGGAGGGCGAGGACGCCGCCGTTCTTGCCGAGGTCGGCGAAGGCCTGCAGGTCAAATGCCTTGCCATCGGGTGGCGAGAGATCGACCTTGAAGTCGCCGGTATGCAGCACAACGCCGACGGGCGTGTGGATTGCGAGCGCGACGCAGTCGACCAGCGAGTGGGTGACGCGGATCGGCATGACGGAGAAGGGTCCGAGCGTGAAGCGCTTACCGGGAATCATCTCGATCAGGTCGGCGTCGTCGAGCAGGCGGTGCTCGTCCAATTTCCCCTCTACAAGGGCGAGGGTGAATTCAGTTCCGTAGACCGGAACGTTGAGCTCGGAGAGGATCCAGGGCAGGCCGCCGATGTGGTCTTCGTGGCCGTGCGTGAGCAGGATTGCCTTGACCTTGTCGCGGTTTTCGGTGAGGTAGGAGATGTCCGGCACGACGATGTCCACGCCGAGCAGTTCTTCTTCGGGGAACATCAGTCCGGCGTCGACGACGATAATGTCATCTTGCCAGCGGAGTGCCATGCAGTTCATACCGAACTCGCCAAGGCCTCCAAGCGGTATCAAACGTAATTTATCTTGAGCCATCAACTATCGAGTTTACCAGCTATGCGCGGCGCGGGTATTTCTGGGTGTGGTTGGACTCGGATTTCTTTCGTGGTTCTCGTACAGCAACCGGATGGAACCGTCGTTGAGGTGACAAAAAGCAGATCCGTGCGGGATGACAAACAAAGGGGCAACCTAGGCGACGGGAGAGTTAGTTCTCTTGCTGTCGACGTTCTAACCTGGCGTTGCGGTGAGTTTATTGAGCGCGATCAGATGTGCGGTCTTCTTCCGCGTCCAGCGACCATGAACTGTTTTGAACACCGAGATGAGCGCGTACACCCAGCCTGACATGCCAGTGTGGCGCGGGGGCAGTACGATGGCAACGATGCAGGAGAGGATTCCGATGCAGCCAACGCCGATGCAATCGGTGACGTACGTCCTGGCGAGGAAGACTTCCAATTCGTTCAACCCGAGTTCGTGACGCTGCCGAAGCCCGTTCCAATACAGTGCGGCCAGCAGGAGATAGACGGTGGCAAAGCCGACGCCATAGAGCACCATGAGCTCGCGGACCTGTTGCCAGCTCTCGAAGTAGTTTTGCGTTGAACCCATGATGGCGTTGGCCAGAAAGGTGAACAGGAATTTGAGCGGATAGACATAGAACAGCACGACAAAGAGGAGGCAGCTATTGAAGAAGATAGTGGTGAAGTCGTGGGTTCCAAAGCGGCGGAAGAAGCGGTAGTGGGCGTACCAGACCATCATGAGGAAGAAAAAGCAGATGGCGAAGGGAAGAAATCCGCGCATGCTGGCGTGAAGCTCGGCATAGGTCTTGGGGACCTCCAGCGAGACGACCAGCAGGGTGAGTGCGAAACCGAAGACGACGTCGGAGAATCCGTCGATGCGCGACATCTCGGTACCGCGAAGACGGAAGCCATCTTTTTGAATATGTTGTTGAAGGGGCGGACTCTTGGGTGTTTCGAGGCTAACGCAATCGGTGAGGGATGACCAGCGAAAGCTCAAACAAACCAGCTAGAGGGGACTTCACGCTGATGTAGAGCGAAAGACAAAAGCAGATCCCGACGGGATGACAAACAAAGAAGATGGAATCGCAGTTCAGCGACGGGAAATTCGCCCTAGAAACGCAGGCGCATCGTGAGAACGGGCGAGTGATTGTAGGTGTGGAAGTGGGTGAGGGCAATCTGTTCGCCGCCGCCGATCGTTAGCGCGAGCGGGTCTGGCTGGCCGGCGGCACCGTGGATGAGTGGAATTCGGCTGAAGAGGATGTCCGGGGTGATGAAGGTCTGTTGCCTGCCGTCGTTGGGGCCACCCTTGTAGAAGGTGGAGTTGAACTCCATTTGGAGCCAGAGGAGGCGCGTGGCGTGGAACTGAAGGGAGTTGTTCCAGAGGATGCTGCGGCCCAGTTTGTCGGCGTTCGATACGGGTAGCGTCCCGCCGATGGATGTCATGACGGCGAGTTTTCCGACACCTTTGCCCATGTCCAGAGTGGGCGTGAGGATGGCGCAACAGCTGCCGTTGGCATTCTTTCCGGTTGGGATAGTGGCCCCAAGCAGCGCGGTAACGATGGCGTTGTGGTGCTGCTCGTTGCTGCCGTAGAGGCGGAGCTTGCCGCGAAAACCGACGTCGCCGAAGCCGTCGATGGACTTACCGTCGTAGTGGGCGAGGAATGGCGGCGGGCTGATGCGGATCTCCAGCCGCGGTATGGGGACGAACTGGAAGCCCTTACCGTTGCCGAGGTTCCAGGTTTTTTGACCGTTTGCGGCGGTCTGGCGGACAAAGTCGGTACGGATTCCCTGCTCGATGCGGGCGTTGATGGTGACCAGCGGCGTGGCCCAGTGGGGCTGATTCGCCGTGGTGGCCGCGACCCGTGCCTGATAGCGACGGGAGAAACCCGTCTGCGCGGAGGCACAGACGGGGCTAAGGCTGAGGAGGAGCAGAAGCGGGATTAGTTTGTTGGACCGCATGGACGACGACCGGAGGCTAGGGCAAGTTTCTTGAAGGTATGCCGCCGCCCGAAAGACAACTACGGAGATTCTGGCTTCGCCAGAATGACGGCGGTGGCTGGTTCTACTTGGTGGCTGGTTTGACTTGGTGGTTGGTTCGACTCGGTGGCGATGGGGAAATTGGTCTAGCGCAACAGATCTTCAAGAGCGAGCGAGAGTTCGGTCTTTTCGTCGCGATATTTGACGATGACCGGGGTGGCGAGGGACAAGCCCCACTCCAGACCCTTGCCGTGGGTGATGGCGCGGGAACCGGGGACGACGACGGCTCCGGACGGGATGATGAGCGGCGAATCCGCCGTGGCCTTGAGGATGACTCCGTTGACGAGATCGTAGACCGGGGTTCCGCGGGTGAGGACGGTTCCGGCGGCGAGGACGGCCTTCGAGCGGACGACGGTTCCCTCGTAGACGCCTGTGTTGCCGCCGATCAGGACATCGTCCTCGATGATGACGGGCGAGGCGTTGACGGGCTCGAGGACACCGCCGATCTGGGCGGCGGCGGAGAGGTGGACGCGCTTGCCGATCTGGGCGCAGCTGCCGACGAGCGCGTGGGAGTCGACCATGGTGCCCTCGTCGACGTAGGCGCCGACGTTGACGTACATGGGAGGCATGCAGACGACGGATTTGGCGAGGTAGGCGCCGGAGCGGATGGAGCTTCCACCGGGGACTACTCGAACGCCTTGATCGGCGGTGAAGGTTCGGGCTGGATAGGTATTTTTGTCAACGAAGGAGAGCGCGCCGGAGGGCATGTCGACCATGGAGCCGAGGCGGAAGCCGAGCAGGATTCCACGCTTGACCCAGGCGTTGACGCGCCAGCCGAGGGCGGTGGAGGCATCGGGTTCGGCGGCGCGGAGTTCGCCGGCTTCCAGGGCGTCGCGGAGTTGGTGGAATGCGGCGAGAGCGTTCGGGTTGCCGATGGCGGCTGGGCCCTGGGCGAAGAAGGACTCAATGGATTGTTCTAGTTGGGTGAATTTGGTGTTGGACATGAGTATTTCGATTGTAACGGCTAGTTGATGTCGATAGATAATGCTCGGAGCATGGTCAACTGTTCAGACGTCGGGTAGAGGTAGGCTCGGAATCGATTAGGGAATAGATAGGGCTCTTGAGGCAACGACTCCGGAATGCGGGTCTGAACGTCGTCCCAAGCGACACTGAACATCTCATTCGAATCCGGATTGACCAAAAACGTGATGCGATCGCTCTTCGGAAGCAGAGAGGGTATATCTTTCGACCAAATGCAGCTGGAGTATGCCTCTCCGTTGTCCTTTGACCATCGCATGTAACTCGCGACAAAAACGTCGAACTGTTCTCGCTCGTAGAGCGTTTCTAGGTCTTCTTTTTGCTGCTGATAGTCCAGTTGGTCGCGGCGCTGCTGCAGGTCGCGGAGCGTCGTCGCGATCGGACCCCGTGGAGGCGAGTAAACGGTCTATTGCGCGCCATTGAGCAGGAACAAGTTTGCGGATAGGGAATAGGGCTCAAAAAGTCTCTCCGCGCCGATCTCAAGCATTTTTAGGAGCGCCACATCATCCTTGCTGCCAGCGACGAAGGATTTCAGTTTGAGGGGCTCATGCCGTTCGCCTTTAGCTTTCAGCATCAATCGGATTGCAGAATGGTATGCCGAATTCCGAATCACCGGCATCAATTGATCAATCGCGTCTTCGAAATTAACGGGAATTGGATCGCGCTCAGCCATGCCGCAGACAAAATTTTCTATGATCGCTTGGCGCTGCTCGCGACCCGAATTGGAGTGCCGAATATAGACGTTTTCGAGATAAATAGTTT
>JAYVZU010000202.1:0-5787 GCA_043783075.1 Rhodanobacteraceae bacterium | reverse complement strand
AGAATGCCCGCAAAAGCGAGGCTGTAAATCACTTTCTTGTTCATCAATGTCATGAATCTCCGTCCTTTTTGCAGCGGTCGTGCTGAGCTCGATTTGCTGTGCAAAGGAAGTATCATCCGTCGCCCACGTTCCGCGCAAACTTACTCGCTTCACCACGCGGCCGCAAATAGCCTACTTCTTCGGCCCGGCACTCGCTTTCACTGACACCTTCGTCGTCGACTTCGATCGCTTCACCGGTCCCGAAGATCCCCTGACCACCAACCTTGGCGTCACCAGGCAGTCCGTACCGGTCACAGGTTTCTGCCCGTCTGATGTAATCGCATTCCATAGAGCTCGAAACGCCGCTGTCGCAATGTCCGCTCGTGGCAGGCTCACCGTGGTCAGCGGCGGCATCGTAAAGGCGCTCAGTTGGATGTCGTCATAGCCAATCACGGAGATGTCCTCCGGCACACGCAACCCGGCCTCTGCAATCGCACCCATCGCACCCATCGCGGTCAAATCGTTCGACGCCAGCACCGCCGTCGGTGCTACTCCGGACGCCAGAATTCTCGCCATCGCGTCGTGTCCGCCGTCCACTTTGTGGTTGCCCTCGGCCATTAGCCTTGGATCACTATCGAGGTGGTCGTGCACCGCGCTTTCGACAAACGCTTTGTAGCGCATCTGTGCAGACTGCAAGCGCATCGGCCCGCTGATAAACGCGATGCGCCGATGACCGAACGCAATCAGGTGTCCTACTGCCTCATCGATGCCAGCGGAGTAGTCGATCTGCACGCGACTGACGCCGGGCCCGGCTGTGGCAGAGTCAAGAAATACCAGCGGAATTCCCCGCCGGCTGAAGTCCTCCACCAGCTTGTCATCCATCTCGGAGGTCATAATCGCAACGCCATCCACCCGGCGCTGGAGCATGCGCTGCGCGCAGATCTGCATCCGCTCCTGGTCATAATTCGTGTTTCCAATCAATACGTCTTGCCGGTGCGACACGGCGATATCTTCAAACGCCTTCACCAACTCGGGGAAGAACGGGTTCGTAATATCGGAGATGATGAGTCCGAAGAGGTGACTGCGCCCTGACCCCAGGGCACGCGCATTTGTATCGGGATGAAAATCGAGCGACTTGATCGCCCTTTCCACGCGTTCTGCGGTGCGCGGGCTCACCTTCGCCGTTCCGTTCATCACGCGCGACACCGTTGCGGTTGACACGTGCGCGAGTTCTGCAACTGCCTTGATGGTCATTGCATTCTCATGAGCTTGAAACCCTTCACGGCTTCCGAGTTAACCGCTTACATCAAAAAAGTGTACCATCGTGCGGTGGGCGTTTGGCTGGACAAATCGAAGCGATTCACTAGCACGGTGTCAGCCATTTCTTCCCTCTTCTGGCTCGGCCTGTTCACAGTAATTCACGCTGCTGTGGCGCAGTCCCCAAAGACCTCGTCCCCTCCAACTTCGATCGCTGCTTTCTCCGATATCACCGCAAAATCCCGTATCAACTTCACCACCATCGCTTCCCACACACCCCACAAATACCTCATCGAAACCATGGGCTCCGGAGTCGCCACCTTCGACTACGACAACGACGGCCTGCTCGATATCTTCTTTGTCAACGGCGCTCATCTCGCCGACCCCACTCCCAAGGGCACCATCCCGAAAAAGTCAGGTCCGCAGGATTGGAACCGGCTCTATCACCAGAAGAAGGACGGCACCTTTGAGGATGTCACTCAGAAGGCTGGTCTTCAGGGCGTTGGATACGGCATGGGCGTAGCCGTCGGTGACTACGACAACGACGGCTTCGAAGACCTCTTCGTAACCGGCTACGGTGGCAATCACCTATACCGTAACAACGGCAACGGGACGTTTACCGATGTCACCGACGCCTCCGGCACCAGCGGTCCAACTGCCCCCGGCGAATCCTGGTATACCTCGGCCGCATGGGTCGACCTCGACAACGACGGCAAACTGGACCTCATGGTTCTGCGCTATGTCCAATGGGACTTCGACGATGTCTACTGTGGCGAGCACCGCGAAGGCTACCGCAACTACTGCCACCCCGATCTCTTTCCGACGATCAGCGCGCTTGTGTTTCACAACGACGGCAACGGCCACTTCAGCGAGGTCTCCAAGAAGCTTGGCCTCGATGTTCCGGGCAAAGGTCTCGGCATCGCCATCAACGATTTCGACCAGGATGGCCACGTCGACATAGCGGTCGCCAACGACTCCATGTTTGAGTTCCTGTACCACAACAAGGGCGACGGCTCCTTTGAAGAGGTTGGCCTCGCAGCCGAGGTCGCTGTCAATGAGAACGGGAAGACCTATGCCGGCATGGGTATCGATTTCCAGGACTACGACAACGACGGCCTCCCCGACCTCGTCATTACCGACCTCGCTCACGAGCGCTATGCGCTTTATCGCAACAGCGGCGACGGCTCTTTCGCCAATGCCACCTACGTCTCCGGCATCGGACGTTTCACTTCACTCCACTCCGGCTGGGGAATCCACTTCTTCGATTACGACAACGATGGCTTGAAAGATATCCTCGTCGCCCAAGGGCACGACGTCGACAACGTGGAACTCAACTTCCCGCAGATCCACTACCGCGAACCTATGCTCCTGCTCCGCAATATCGGCAAAGGTGTCTTCAGCGATGTTGGCGACTCAGCGGGAGACGTCTTTCAGCAAGCCTGGGTATCTCGCGGCCTCGCCCTCGGCGATCTCGACAACGACGGACGCATGGATGCTGTCGTCACCACGAACGACGGCACAGCGCATGTAATTCACAACGATACGGTCAACACCAACCACTGGCTCATCCTCAACCTCGTCGGACACACCTCCAACCGCGACGCCATCGGTGCCCAGATCAAGCTCACCTCCGCCCACGGCACACAGTCGCTGATGGTGTCCACCGCTGGCAGCTATCTTTCTTCCTCAGACAAGCGCGCTCACTTCGGTCTGGGCTCCGATGCAACCGCAACCCAAATAGAAATCCGCTGGCCTTCCGGTATCACCCAGACCCTTACAAACATCCCCGCCAACCAGATCCTCCGCATCGAAGAACCCACGCCAACGAAGTAGTTCGTTTAGTAGGCCACCTTCAACGAGAACTGGACCTGCCGTGAGCTTCCTGCCGTGCGGTTGATAAGCCCAAATCCAGAGCCAAGGACGGTGTTTGAGGGAAGCCCCATAACCACAATGTTGAAGATATTAAAGAACTCCGCGCGGAACTGGACGTTGACCAATTCGCTTCTAGACTTGCGCTTTCCCAACGGCGTGTCCTTCACCATGGAGATATCGAAGTCGTAGAACGCAGGCCCTCGGAAGCTGTTGCGGCCCAACGTCCCGAAGCGGCCTCGGTTCGCGCCCGTTCCGCCGGGGACGTTGATCGGGATCGAGAAGAATGACGCGTTGTTGTCGCCCCGGCCAAAGTAATCCTCCCGCCGTGCCCGAGAGGTTGAGAGTTCAGGCTGCCCGATCTGGTCTGGGCGGTCAGCGTTTGAGGAGCCGGCCCCGGTCTGCTGGATACCGGAGTACACCGTAAACGGCAGCCCACTGCTGATCGTCGAGACGTTGATCAGCTGCCACCCTTCGATCACCTTGCGATTGATCCGGTTGAGAAACTGCAGATTCTGCAACGGGATCTCCGGCGCCATGCTCAGCGTGAAGGAGTGCGTGATGTCGAACGTGGAAGGGCCTCGCTCGGCATGGGTATCAAACGGGTTCTGCGGAGCCGCCTGCGAGATCGCACCCACCGTACTCGTCACCGAAGTGCCAGCCACGGTGCTTGTGTCGTCGATCGACTTGGACCACGTATAGCTAGTCTGGAGCCCCGGACCACCGTGCCCGATCTGGCCTGACGCCGAAAGCTGGAGCGAGTGGTAGCTGGAGTGCGAGGTCGACGTCACTAAACTCTCGAGTCCGAAGCCGCCGACAGGCGCGCCGGCCGAGTTGAACTGCGTGTATTTGGCGAAGGCGGGCGTCGCACCCGCGTAGGCATTCGGAAAGCTGACTCGTGCGAGCTTATAACCCGTTGTGCCGACGTAACTGGCGGATGCGGTGATACTGCCGAAGGAGCGTTCCAGACCGAGCGTCCACGTCGCGAGCATTCCGTTGCCGAAGCTGCGACTAATCCCCGCAACGTCCAGCGGAGCCGACTGACCCGAGAGAGTCGTAAGATCCCGCTCCAGGCGGTCGATGTCGAGCACCGTATTCGCGGGCACGTCGGTGCTCTTGCCCGTTGCAAAGATGTCCGCACCGTTGGTGTTGTACACGCGCGGAATTTGCGCCGGGGTAATCTGAAAACCGTAAGCGATCTGCCTGCCGGGCGCTGCCGTGATGCGCGGATAGAACACAAAGGGCAGCGACCCGGTCAGAAAGTTTTCCTGCCAGATATTCTGCGGAATCGTCGTCAGCCCAGCGCCGGCATGACCTCGCAGCTTGCTTGTAAAGGCGTAGTCAGCCTGCACGCGCGGCCCCCAGTTGTTCATCCGCGTCTTCGAGACCGGGTCGGGGTTCACCAGGAATTCCTGTCCGCCGTTGGGCGTGGGATAGAACCCCGAACCGCGCCGAGCCCGCTCCCAAAGTGGCGTATACACCTCGTAGCGCAGCCCGAAGTTGAGCACCAGGTGCGGCGTAATCTTCCATGCATCCTGCACATAGGCCTCGTACGAGTTTCGGCTGTCAGCCGCCGGACCGATCCGCGCACCATTCGAAAAGTTGGATGAAGCTACTGCGCGCGAGTAGGCAAATGGGGTTCCGGTCAGGAAAGCAGAAAGTGTGTCGGGCAACGGGTCGCCTACGCGGACATTGTGCAGACCACTCTGGGAGAGGATGTTCACGGGCGAGAACGCCTTACCTCCGCCGAAGTCGTACTCTCCATTTGGCGCAATGCCAAAGTAACTGGAGTCCCGCCATAGGCGAAAATCGACACCCGCCTTAAATACGTGTGCCGACGTGGTAAAGCTTACGTTCTCGCGGAACTGAAACAGGTTCGTGAAGGATTTGATGACCGACCCCGCCGGTGCGTTGAACGGTTCAAACAGTGAATCGTTGAACTTAATCGCCGGAACCGTTTCATTTGGAGTCGTGAATGAAGGTGTGGTCCTAATCCCCGCAATCGTGCTCTCAAACGTCAGCCGTGGAGTCGCATTGTGGACCCAGTTCACCACGCCATTTCGCTGCCGGTCGGCGTACTTTACTGCGAAAGACTTATCAAGGACGGTCTGATCGGGATTCGTAGTCGGCCCGTCCAGGTTGTCGAACGAGATTCTGCCGAACAGATGGTCTTTTTGACCCAACTGATAGTCGAGACGCAGCGAGAACTGATCCGCCACCGTGGCGACCTTCGAAGAGGTGGCATAGGTATTTGCGCCGAAGGTACCCTGCGGATAGTTTGGCAGCGGATAGTGCGCCAATATTCCGGCGATCGCTGAGTTGACCGGGACCGTAAGGGTGTCGCCCGGGTAGGCGGTGACATCTGTGCCGGCCCGTTGCAACGCCGTCGGGACGGAGAACACCTGCGTCGTTCCAAGAATCTGCCGAAAGCCCTGGTACTCGACGAAGTAGTAAGCCTTGCCTCGGCCGTCGTAGACGTGCGGCACAACGATCGGCCCGCCATTGGTGAAGCCGAACTCGTTGCGCTTGAACGGCGGAATCCTGCCCGGGTTTGCGGGCGAGGAGAAGTCAAAGTAGTTTCGAGCGTCCAGTGCGGAGTTGCGAATGAACTCGAAGACGGACCCGTGCACCCCATCCGTTCCCGACCGCGTGACGATGTTCGTAAAGCCGGACGAGCCCTGG
>JAYVZU010000201.1:0-1900 GCA_043783075.1 Rhodanobacteraceae bacterium | reverse complement strand
ATCACCCCAAAATCACACCCCCGAAACCAATTCGCGATACCATAACTTGTTTGGCTTAGATTTGCCGAACAAGGGGTGTAATGAGCGATAAGCGTTGGGTCCTGTTGATTGCAAGTGAGGTCGGCCGCACCGACTCCGTTTCTGACCGTGCGATGGAGCGCCTCGTAGATGCCATCGGCGACGAGGGTTATGAAGTCGTCCGCACCACCTCCCCCGAAGATGGCCTCTCGCTCGTCACCTCCGACCCCTCCTACTCCGCCATCCTGCTCGACTGGGACCTGGAAGGGAACTCGCAGTTCGAGGAGCGCGCCGCCCTGGACATCATCCGAGGCGTCCGCCATCGCAACAAAAAAGTCCCCATCTTCCTCATCGCCGACCGCACCCTGGTCTCCGAACTCCCCCTCGAAGTCGTCAAGCAGGTCCACGAGTACATCCACCTCTTCGGCGATACCCCCGCCTTCATCGCCAGCCGCCTCGACACCGCCGTCGAGCGATACCACGAGCAGCTTCTCCCCCCCTACTTCCGCGAGCTCCTCAAATACAACGACCAGTCCGCCTACAGTTGGGACGCACCCGGCCACATGGGCGGAGTCGCATTCCTCAAACACCCCGTCGGGCAGGAGTTCCATCGCTTCTTCGGCGAAAATCTGATGCGCTCCGACCTCGGCATCTCCTCCGCGCCTCTCGGCTCCTGGCTCGACCACATCGGGCCTCCCGGCGACTCCGAACGCAACGCCGCCCGCATCTTCGGCGCTGACTGGACCTTCTACGTCCTCGGTGGCTCCAGCACCTCCAACCAGATCATCGGCCACGGGGTCATCGCGCAGGACGACATCGTCCTAGCCGACGCCAACTGCCACAAATCCATCTGCCACTCGCTCACCGTCACCGGCGCGAGGCCCGTCTACTTCAAGCCCACCCGAAACGGCTACGGCATGATCGGCCTCGTCCCCCTCAAGCGGTTCAGCCCCAAGAACGTCCAAAAGCTTATCGCCCGTAGCCCCTTCGCCGACGGTGCCCGCTCCCAGCAGCCCACCTACGCCGTCGTCACCAACTCCACCTACGATGGCCTATGCTACAACGTCGATCAGGTCGTCGAGCAGCTCTCCAAGTCCGTCGCCCGCGTCCACTTCGACGAGGCCTGGTACGCCTACGCCAAGTTCCACCCCATCTACCGCGGACGCTACGCCATGGGCGTTCCAGACGACATGGAAGACCGCCCCACTATCTTCTCCGTACAGTCCACACATAAAATGTTGGCTGCCTTCTCCATGGGCTCCATGATCCACATCAAGCTCTCTGATCGCGCCCCTCTCGACTTCGATCAGTTCAACGAAGCCTTCATGATGCACGGGACGACGTCGCCGTTTTATCCGCTCATCGCCAGCCTCGACGTAGCCGCCGCCATGATGGACGAGCCCGCCGGCCCCACCCTTATGGACGAGACACTCGCCGACGCCATCAGCTTCCGCCAGGCCATGTCCTCCATCGCCCACCGCCTGCGCACCGAGTCCGAAAACGGCGAAGCCTGGTTCTTCGGCATCTACCAGCCCGAGCGCGTCACCGACCCCGCCACCGGCGAGTCGATCCTGTTTGAAGACGCCGAAGACGAGCTCCTCGCCACCGAACCCAGCTGTTGGACCCTGAAAAACGGCGAAGACTGGCACGGCTACCAGGACGAAGACTCGCCCGACGACTACTGCATGCTCGACCCCGCCAAGGTCACCATCCTCACCCCCGGCGTCAACGCCCAGGGCGTCATCGGCGAGTGGGGAATCCCCGCCGCCGTCCTCACCGAGTTCCTCGACTCCCGCCGCGTAGAAATCGCCCGCACCGGCGACTACACCGTCCTCGTCCTCTTCTCCGTCGGAACCTCCAAGGGCAAGTGGGGCAGCTTCCT
>JAYVZU010000200.1:0-1904 GCA_043783075.1 Rhodanobacteraceae bacterium | reverse complement strand
GCGCTCAACGACTGGCTCGGCACCAAGCGGGCTGAGGTCGGGGCCAACGGTTGCGTCTCCACCTACACCAGCCTGCCCTTCGGTGGCGGACTCACCTCTAACGGAAACTGCACCGACCCCACCGAACACCACTTCACCGGCAAAGAAAGGGACACAGAATCAGGGCTCGACTACTTCGGGGCCAGGTACTACGCCAGCAATATGGGGCGGTTCATGTCGCCCGATTGGAGCACTGTTCCAGTGCCCATTCCGTTCGCCGATATCAATAATCCGCAGAGTTTGAATCTGTACGCCTACGTCGGAAACAATCCACTTTCAAGGATCGATTCCGATGGTCATGTTGTCGTGGATAAGGGCGTAACTTACGTCTACTATCCTGTGACTGGAGCCACTGCGGATGAGGCAATTGCGAACAGCAACACTCATTTTGATGGCCAATTCTCCGGCATGACGACCCCCACCTTTCAGGTCGAATCGTTCACGCCGATCTTGAGCCAATCTGGCTCAACTGTGACCTTGACCGCTCCTTCCGACGACAAGATCACTACGACGCTATCGCAGACAGTCCAGCTTCCCTCCTGGAAGAGTTCTGATCCCGCGCAGCAGGCGGCTTTCGATAAGTCAACCGCTGGGTTGAAGGCGCACGAGGACTCACACGTTGCGGATAACAAGGGCGTAGCCGAGAAGCTTGACAAGTCAATTCCAGGAACCAGCGCATCTGCAACTAGTAAGAACCCTCAGAACGCCGTCAATACCGCATCGACGAAACTGACCGCCAAGGTTGGCGACAAGGTGCAAGCGGCGGTGGCGGACTCAACGCAAAGAGCGAAGGTGCTGGATGACAAGACGAACCACGGGAAAAATCCATGAAGATTTTTACAAGTGCAGCGTATATCTCGCTCTTTTGGTTGGGTCTAGCGTCACCAGGTGCGCACGGAATGACGGATGAGGGGCTCTTGAAAATAAGAGTCTCCGCGTCTCGGACTTCCGTCTGTGTTGGTGACAAAGCCTTATCCGTCGACATCATAGTGACCAACGAAGGAACATCGAAGGCCATTTTCGACAGCCGTCGTGTGGATATAAATGTGGGGTACGCCGCCCTCTTCGACACGACGACACTCAAGCGTCGAACCGAGGGCATGAGCGTCCAGCAGGACCGAATACCTTCGGCGTCAGACCGTCCGGCGATGGTCGAGTTGCAGCCAAACCAAGCCTACGTTCGACCCATCTCCCTGTCTCTTCCAACCCCCTTTTTTAGCCAACCCGGTTTTTACTTGCTCATGCCTGCTGTATCCATCGGCTCAGCCTCCAATAAAGCTGATCCGAAAGCGGGCGTCATCATCGAGGTTCGGGACTGCGAATAGGGTTCCTCCCGCTGCATCTGAGCTGGACGTGAGCGCGCCTAGAGGATGTGCGGGCCGCCGCTAGGCGGCCTGTGTGCGTCTGAGGTGGTGATGGGTGGTTCATGACCTACTTGCGGCGAAGGACGACGGCGAGAGCTGCGGCGGCGACGATGAGTTGTGCCACGCTGACCAGCAGAGTTGCTAGAGCCATGTGCGACGGCCTCCTTGTCCCGTCGCTAAAGGCATCAGGAAGTCGTCGAACTTGAAATCACTTGCGAACTTAAAAGCACGCTGCCTGCGGCATCGGGTTGAGGGGTGACACGTCACCCCAGAATGGGTGCTGCGGAGTAACTAAAAGTTCCTCTTGGGGAACTTGCTGAAAACAGGCGGCTAATAGAAAAAAGGTGTGTTGAGGCGTAGCCTTGTAGGTGAGCGCACGTTGCTGTTGGGGAACCATATGAGTCTGAACCCCTTAGCCCGCCTCCGGCCCCCTTGCTGTCTTCTCATCGACGCACAGGCAGTGTGCGGCCCGCTCCCGCATCCAGCTCTAAACTCCCTTCC
>JAYVZU010000199.1:0-1906 GCA_043783075.1 Rhodanobacteraceae bacterium | reverse complement strand
GAACCTGGTCGCTGGTGGGCGCATTGGTGAAGAAGCCGATTCGCACCGCGCAGGCGATGGCCGAGGGCTTTACGAATCTGGCTGGCGCTGGCGGATTGACCTGCTTCCACGTAAATGTGAACGGCATGTGGCTGCTGCGGCAGTCGATGCTGGAGTGGGAGAAGGCAGGCCGCGAGTTTGAAGTGGGCTGGCTGGTTACGGAGGCGGAGAAGAAGCCGACACCGGCGGCGATCTTCAACGTGGACGAGCCGGAGTTGCTGCTGCCGGGCGATATGCTGCATCGCATCAATACGTCGCTGCAGCGGGCGGGCCATGCGCCGCTGGACCAAAGCCCGGAGGCTGCACCGGCGTTTGTGAATGTTATCTTCCACTCGCTGGCTGCGCGGTATAAGCAGGTGCTGGAGAATATCTCGGCGCACACGGGCAAGCAGTTGAAGAGAGTGTTTATTGTGGGTGGCGGCTCGCGGAATCAATACCTGAATCGGCTGATTGCGGAGCGGACGGGATTCTCCGTACACTGCGGCTCAGCGGAGAGCTCGACGATCGGGAACTTTGCGATCCAGATGGCGGTGCTTGCGGGGCACGAGGCGCCGTCGGCCGAGGTGTTGTCGAAGTATGCGGCGGAGTTGGCAGACGCTCCGATTCAGTCGCCTTAGCCTATTCCCACCTCATAACAAAAGAGGCCGAGACAATTGTCTCGGCCCCTTGTTGCGTCTTGAGCTAACAGATTGTCATGACGGGGCATTTCGCCTCGGCGAGTAACGATGGGGTGACGCCGCGATTGACGTACTTGAGCCAAAAGGAGGCTTTACGCGGGCCGAGGACGATGAGGTCTGCGCCCACCCTATCGGCTAGTGTCAGGATGCCTTCGGCAGGGTCGCCGTGCTCGACAAAGAACTCCGGATGGACACCGTCGAGGGTGTTGTCGGGCATCAGGTGGCGCAGGGCTTCGGTAAAGTCGGCGGTTTCATTGGCCTGGATGGCCGGGACCTCCGCTTCGGAGTTCTCGACGAAGCAGCAGCAGAGTCGTGCGCCATGTTCTGCGGCGAAGGCGAGGGCGTAACGAGCGGCCTTCGCAGCCTGAACGGAAAAGTCCGTAGCGTAGACGATGGTGCGGAACGCCAACGCACCTTCGGCGGGCCATACAACGTTGGGGCCGATCGTGAGGACGGGGCAGTCGGCAGTGCGGATCAACTTCTCGGCAGTGGAGCCGAGGAAGAGACGTTCGACGCCGGTCTTCGACTGGGTTCCCGCGACGATGAGGTCGGCATGATGCTGGTGGGCAAGCTGTAGCAACGTTTGCGCGGCATCGCGGCCCTCGGTGGTGAAAGACTTGGTCACGACGCCAGCGTCAATGAAGGACGCCTGCGTACCTACCTGGTCTTCGCAATCGCCAAAAGACTTGTCGAGCGTGGGCATGGCACCGGCGACCTCGTCGCAGATGGCGACTGCGGATGGGTCCACCACGTGGACCATCTCCAGCGTCGCGCCGAAGCGGCGAGCGATGGCTTTGGCGTAGGACGCGGCCTTCTCAGACGCGCCGGAAAAATCTGTTGCGAGCAAGATGGTGTCGATGGAGACGGCGACGGGTTCCTGAGTGATGGTCATGGCGTTACCTCTATATTGTTGCGGGGACGCGTCCTTTGCGTCCTTCACAATAAAGGTACTGCCGGGTGGAGCGGCGCGCTGTGATGGTGGTCACAGGCAGCGCAGAAGAGACGCTAGGGAGACTCTACACAAGTTCTGCGTCCACAGCCTGATTGATTAATCTGAAGTTGTGGGGTGGATTGCGATGAAGCAGCGTAGCTTGGCGTGTCAGGGGATGTTTGAGAAGTATGGCCGTAAGTCTCGCCGGGAGTTGTTTTTGGATGAGATGGAGCGAATCGTTCCGTGGTCTGCGATGGCG
>JAYVZU010000198.1:0-5818 GCA_043783075.1 Rhodanobacteraceae bacterium | reverse complement strand
GCAAATGAAGTCCCCAGACCGTGAACGGAGCAAGCTCCTTGTCATCGACTATCCGGCAACGGCAGATAATACTTCCAAGATCGAAGCCATCCGAGCCGCATGGAAGCAGCGCTCCCACGCACAGTCTGTGCTGAAGGTCACGCAACCGGCTGATGTGTCGTTCTAGCGCAAATTCCCAATAGCTTTACGGCGCACCGGTATTCTTGTTTGTCATCCCGGAGGGATCTGCTGTTGCCGTTCGCTCAATACCATACCGCAGTTCGCCCTAGCCGTTAGAATAGTAGTTAGATGAGTCATCGGCTTGCTCCCCAGCAGTATCTGATTTTGCTCACGGTCATGGTCACCGCGTCGTTTGGTGATGCGCTTTTGTCGCGCGGTATGGCGCAGATGGGGGCAGTCGACCTGCACCATCCCGCCATCCTCCTTCGTGCGCTCGCCAACCTGAACATCGTCGTTGGAATCTTTCTCCTGATCGGTTTCTTCGCCTCCTATATGACCGCGCTCTCGTGGGCGGACCTCACGTTCGTAATGCCGGCGACGGCTTTCGGCAACGTGATGGTCGCGTTGATCGGCCGCTTCTGGCTGCATGAGCATCTCTCGCTATCGCGCTGGCTCGGGATTCTAATGCTAACCTGCGCCGTCGGATTTGTAGCGAATGGCCCGGCCCGAACGGAGCATGGCGAAGGCGTAGAACTGACTCGGGTGGACCCAGGGATCGCGCTATGACCCATACTGCCTCCCCCATGTTGACCTGGATTGCAATCGCCACCGTGGCTGCACTAGCCATCGCCGGCGAGGTGTTGATCGCCGGAGCCATGCAGAAACTTGGCGATCTGGACATTATCCGCGAGCGCTCCGGAATGGCGGGAGCGATCCGCGCTGTATTGTCCAGTCCGATGTTCCTAATCGGCGCCTTCTGCATGGCGCTGAACTTCTTTGCGATGCTCTATACCTTGTCGCTGGTGGACTTCACGCTGGCGATGCCCGGAATCGCCAGCTTTACCTATGTCGGCAACGCAGTCGCGGCGAAGCTCTTTCTGCGCGAAAATGTGGACAAGCGGCGCTGGCTAGCGGTTGCGTTTGTCTGCGTTGGGGTATTTTTGATCAGTAAGTAAAACCGATCTCCACCGTGGGTTATCCTTGGGACGAACTAAATAAGGGATACCCATGAAGCTTTCGCTCCTCGCTGCACTCGTCCTCGGCACGTCACTTGCCACCTCCGCCCAGACGGCCCCCGGCAAACTCACGGTTGACTTCATCGACGTTGAAGGCGGCCAGGCAACCCTGTTCGTCACGCCAAACGGGCAGTCACTGCTGATCGACACCGGCTGGGGCGGCAACGAATCCCGCGATGCCGACCGCATCGTCGCTGCAGCTCACATGGCCGGCCTGAAGCGAATCGACTATGTGCTAATCACGCATTATCACGCAGACCACGTGGGAGGCGTTGCGAACCTGCTTGCGAAGATCCCCGTCGGCACCTTCATCGACCACGGCCCCAACATCGAGACAGAAGCTCCGCAAACCGCCAAGGCTTACGCTGACTTCCAGAAGCTGCTCACTGCGAAGTCGATCAAGGAGATCATCGCCAAACCGGGCGATACTCTACCGATCACCGGCATCAACGTCCACGTCATCTCAGCGGCTCAAAACGTGATCGAAAAGGCTCTTCCCGGCGCCGGTCAGCCCAACGCCCAAGCCTGCGCCGCATCGCATCCGACCACTCCAGAGGAGCCCGAAAACGTAGCCTCACTCGGAGTGGAAATCACCTTCGGCAAGACGAAGATTCTCGACCTCGGCGACCTGACCATCAACAAGGAGATGGAGCTGATGTGCCCCGCCAACAAGGTAGGCAAGGTCGATATCCTCATCGTCTCGCACCACGGCTGGAACCACAGCTCCAGCCCCGCACTGGTGCACGGCGTACGCCCCCGCGTAGCCATCATGGATAATGGCGAGGCCAAGGGCGGCTCGCCGGAGAGCTTCAAGACACTCGCCAGTTCTCCGGATCTGGAGCAGCTTTGGCAGGTCCACTATTCGGCCGAGGCCAAGGAACTGAACCAGCCAGAGAAGTTCATCGCAAACCTTCTAGGTGCGGACGGTGGCAATGGACTTAAGCTGACTGTGAATCGCGACGGAAGCTTCACGATCTTGAACGCGCGGACAAGTGCGACGCAGAGCTATCCAGCGGCACACTGAATCCAACGTCTATAAACACTTGTGTGATTGGACCTAATTGCTCGGTATACTTGCGGCGAGGCGCGAGTATACCGAGCATGAAAAGCACGCGAACCCCACTTGGCCTTATCCAACACGCGATTGCCGCAATGGGCATCAGCTTATTAGCTATCCTGATTGGGTTTCTGCCGATCCCGGATGGCTATCGCTTGGTTGTAATCCTCTTAGCAGCATCTGCTGGCTTCGCTCTGAGTTGGCGATACAAGAGACAATTGGAAGCTGGCGTTAGGGCTGAGAGCTGGACCGAAACTGATCTTGATTCAGCGAGCGTTTGGATTGAGGCACGACGATGGACCTGGATTCCCATTATTGGCTACCTTGCGTTCATGGTCATGTGGTATGTCCTCAGTTTCAGAGCGGATTTCCGAACCTTGGGTTGGGTTGTCGGGTATCCGAGTACATGGATAATCCGAAGCCTTCGAATATCTGTACTCCCCGACGATCCACATCCGAAGCTATATCCGTCCGAAGCAGTGCCACTCCGTACAAGAGTAACTCTCGAGAAAGCACTCCGTGCACTTCCATCCACAGGATTCGCCCCGCCGCCGCGACCGCCATGGAAGTTTGAGCTCGATCAATACCCGAAGAAACGGTCCTAGACAAAGCCGAGGTTATTCGTACTGAATGCCCCGATATTTGGGAAAACCGACGGCAACTGCGCCACACTAACGCCGAACCACTGCGCCAGCGTCGAGGCGTACTGCACGGTCGAA
Organism: Rhodanobacteraceae bacterium; assembly: GCA_043783075.1. Lineage (GTDB taxonomy): Bacteria > Acidobacteriota > Terriglobia > Terriglobales > Acidobacteriaceae > Edaphobacter. Next base: position 2,867 of record JAYVZU010000198.1, on the reverse strand, counting down.
GTCGACGGCACCCAGCGGCCGTTGGAGCCGGAGTCATCCGGACCGGCGAGCGCCAGCGTCGGAAACTTGCCGTAGATCTGGCCGCCATTGACTGCGCCACCCAGAACGATGTGGTGCGAACCCCACGCGTGGTCGGAGCCGGTGTTCGAGTTCGGCTGAAAAGTCCGGCTGAAGTCCGACATGGTGAACGTGGTGACGTTGTTCTGCACGCCCAACTCCTGCGTCGCCTGGTAGAACGCGTTCAGAGCCGGAGAGATGCTTGCCAGCAGGTTTCCCTGCAACGTGAGCTGCGCTGAGTGGGTGTCGAAGTTGCCGACGCTGGCAAAGAATATCTGACGCGAAACACCCAACGCCGCCTGTACCTGAATGATCTGCGCGATCTGCTTCAGCTGCGTTGCCAGCGAATTCCCTGTCGGGAAAACAGTCTGGATCGGCGACACGGACTGGACGGCCGCAGAGAGCGTCGCCGCATAGTTAAAGGCGTTGCTGGTGATCGCGTTGTCGGCGGTGATGAGCGAAACGCCGGAGCTGAAATTCAGCAGAGCCTGCGCCGTCGCCTGCTGTGCCGCACACTCGGTCGTGCCTTCGGAGCAGGTAGCTCCGCCCAAATTACCGGGGCTTACCGAGACCGGGGTGCTGACGGAGCCGTTGCAGAAGAGAGTGTCTCCGGCTACCGAAGTAATCATCGGAACCTGACCGTTGGGGTTGTACTGCGTGCTGATCAGGTCTGCGATACGACCTGCCCAACCGGTCGATGTAGCGCCCGACTTCGACGCATTCTGCCACTCCAGTTGTTGGTCCGAGTGCGAAAATAGGTTGCTGGGAACGGTCGATCCCGCCAGATACTGGGCTCGTGTCGTCGGCTGCATCAGCGTCCCCACATTCGCTACAAACGCGGCGTTCTTGTTGTTGTACAAAGCCTGGATATCGGGGAGGTTTGGATTCAATGCAAAGGTGGGCGTCGGCGCAAGCTGGAGTAGCTGGGCCTGCGGAATGGCGAGTGGGCCACGAACGGTGGAGTAGTTTCCATAGCCGGCGGTATCAAACTGAATGAGCATGTTATTCGCGTCATTGCCACCGAACAAGAAGACGCAGACCAGCGCCTTGTAGTTCGATGTCGTTTGAGCAAGCGAATTAAGCATTCCGAAAGGTCGCAACCCGGCTGCGTTTCCAGCTGCAGCCAGCGATGCGTACTTGATAAAACTCCGCCGATTCGTCGCCATGTAGAACTCCTCTAACTTATTGCGGTAGGTTATCGAATCTTAGTGATTGACCTTATACTGCGACGAAGTAATCACAAGATACACCGCAACTCTGGCTCTTTGCGCATTGTTCGTCAGAGTGGTGATGTGATTGATGATCGCGGTTCGCATATTGGCCGGCATCTGGCCATGCATAAAGATTTGCCCCAGATAGTCCACCAGATTGGCGGGGTTCGCCGCCATCACTGCCAGCGGGCTGGTCGCACTTAGATCTATATTGAAGCCGGTAATTCCGTTGTAGACCAGGCTGTTCGCCTGCGTCAGCCGCAAAATAGCGCTGGCAGTATTTTCGAGCGCAAACTCCGGAGCGTTGGTGTTTGAACCGGGAATCACATAACTCGGCGGAAAGAAGTTGAACACGCTCCCCGAACTATAGGGCCGCTGGCTCAGATTGCCGGAGTAGTTGCTCAGCGTCCCATAATAGCCAGTGGCGTCCGTATTCACAGCACCGAGTCCCCGCATTACGTTCGCGAGATACAGCATCGGTTCCCGCAAATGCCCCCCGTCAAAGCTGGGGTTAGTGTCGCCCGCCCTGGCTTCGGTATCTTCAAGAATCGCACGAACCACCGCGCTCATATCTCCGCGAATGCCCTTGCCATTGTCGGCGAATACAGCGGAGACTCGCGCTACGTAGGCGGGGCTTGGGTTACTTGAGACGAGATGCTGAATCAGCTGCTTGCAGATGAACGGCGCGACGTTGGAATGGACAAAGAGATTTCCAATTGCGGCGTTGAAGTCCGATATGGCGGTCTGGTTTGGGGGCAACGTAGTCCCATTGAGCAGCGCCTTTGCGGTTAGGTCGTGTGCAATGTCAAGCGCGACCATAGGCACGGCGTAATTGGCAGTGGTGTTAGGGAACTTTGTCGGAATCCCACCTGCCGCCGTTGCGTAGGTCCAGCCGGTGTAAGCCCGCGCAAACGCCTGAACCTGGGCTTCGGTATAGGCCGGAATCATATTGTTGGAAGAATCGAGCTGCGGAGTTCCATCCTGATTGAGCAGGTAGATGCCGATGGAGAACAGCTGCATGTTTTCGCGGGCGAAGTTCTCGTTTGCGATCTGGCCATTACCCGGCTTCAGGCTGTTCAGCATGTCCAGGTAGTAGCCCATGCCGGGAGAAAGTGCGACATCTTTCAGAATGGTCTGGAAGTTCCCGAAGGAGTCGTTCAGGAGCATGTTCTGGTAAGTAATCACCGCGTTTGCGTTGACCGAATTCGTCGAGGTCACAAAGATCTCACTCATCGCAAAGGCTACCCGCTGCCGTAGCTGGTCAGGAGCAGTCAGTGCGGCCTGCCACCACTCCGACTGTTCGCACGGGACCAGAGTATTGGCGCAGACGGTGGGCGGCGGAACAGTAATGTTGGGCAGAAGAGTTGGCGCAAGGCCGATTTGCTCCGTAATGTACGGGTCCAGACCGATCGTCTGGACGTGCTGAATATCGGTCAGTGTCGGTCCGAACGTTGCCTGATCCAAAAGCCGCGCAGCCTGCGCGACCGACACCACATAGACGGAGGCCTGCACGTTGGCAGTAGCCGAGGCCGCCGAACCCGGATTCGGATTCAGCACCGAGATGGCGAGTGGCCCGCTGGCTGCGACGGTATAGTTCGC
>JAYVZU010000197.1:0-1912 GCA_043783075.1 Rhodanobacteraceae bacterium | reverse complement strand
GGTTGCGTGAACTGGCTACACTACCTCAGATACCAAACGGTCGGTAAAGTTACAAGATTTCTCATTTAAATTTCAAAGTATTACCGATCGTTCGTTTGGGATAGTCTTTAATGAGATTGAGGGGGGTTTTGGGATGGCACATTCAACGGTTAGTGAAGAGGAGTTATTGGAGAAGACTGCGGCTCTGTTTCTGGAACAGGGGTTTGCGGGGACGAGCCTGAGCCAGATTGCGGCCGCCACGGGGTTGGAGAAGGCAAGTCTGTACTATCGCTACCCGGGTGGGAAGGATGAGATTGCGCTGGCGGTGGCGCGCCGCGTCGGGGCCTGGCTGACCGACTTTGTGGTGCAACCGCTGGCGAAAGATGGGGTGCCGGAGAAGCAGGTGCGGGAGGTGGCCAAGCATGTGCGAGGACTGTTTGGAGATGGCACGAAGTGGTGCGCGCTGGAGTCGCTATCGCTGAAGGGGGGCAGTGTGGAGCTGGCGGCGGTGCTAAAAGGTGCACTCGCGGATTGGCTCGGGGCGTTTGCTGGCGTGGCTCGGCGGAGCGGCATGTCGCCGGGCGTTGCGCGGCAGAGGGCGGAGTCGGCGATCGTGCAGATTGAAGGATCGCTGGTGCTGGCGCGGGTTTTGGGTGATCCGAAGCCGTTTCAGCGGGTGATGGATGGGTTGGTGGTTCTGTTGACGAAGGCTTAACACCGATCGACACCGATTGAACCGATTTAAGGACGATTGCTTATTCGAGGGCGGTGGTAACGTCTCGGACGAGGTTGCGTAGGTAGCTGCGTTTGTTTAAGAGGGTTACGAGGGCTTCTTTCGCGGTGGTCTTTGCGGCCTCGTCGTCCGCGTCGACGGACTTATCCCAGTTGGTCCAGAGGGATTCGAGTTCGCGTTGGGTGGCGGCCATTTTTTCGTGGAAGGATTTGGCGGCGGCTTCGAGGTCGCGTTTGAGGTCGGGGTCGGGGTCGGCTTCGTCGCCGAAGTCTTTGGCGGCTTTCATCTCCATGAGCTGCATGTTGAGCTCGAAGACCTCTTCGAGGAGCTCGGGCGGGATGAGCTGTTTCTTTTCGGTGCCGGCGGAGCGAGCGGCTTCGGTGGCGGATTTCGACTGCTCTTCCAGCTCGACGCCTTCGAGCGTGAGGAGGTGCTGGGTGCGCAGGATCGGGTCGCGGAGGGTGCGGTAGGCGTCGTTCAGCAGCGACGACTGGGCGAGCGCGGCTTCCTGTTCTGCCGCGGGTTTTGCGGCGAAGCGATCCGGGTGCAGCTTGCGGGATTGCGCGTAAAAGGTCTTTTCGAGCGCGGGGAGATCGACGTTCAGGTGGCGCGGCAGGGCGAAGGCGGCGAAGTAATCGAAAGTCATAGTACAAGCTTACTCGGGGCTGGCTGACGGGTTGTTGAGGCGAGGCGGTGGCCGAGGGCGATCATGGGCTGTTCTATGAAGCGATAGGACGCGATGGCGCATAGGAAGGTCGCAATGAGTTGGAGGGGGAAGCGGTTGAGCGGGCCGAGGGGGTATTGGTTGAGGAAGTGTCCGGTGAAGAAGAGCTGCTGCCAGAGGTAGAGGCTGTAGGAGATACGTCCGATCCAGCGGAGCGGGGCGGATTCAAGCAGGCGGCCGAAGAGGTTGCAGGGGTTCAGGATGGAGCCGAGGAACATGAGGTCGAAGAGGATGTGCGGGGGCGGAACGGAGGATGGGCGCGGGGTCGAAGAGGATAATCCAGACGGCGGAGAGAGTGAGCAGAGGCCAGATGACGAGCGCGCGGCGGAAGAGGGTCTTGAGCGCCGGGGTATGGACCAGGACGGCGAGCATGGCGGGGAGCAGGTGCGTTTGGCAACTTGGTTTGGCCCACTTCGGCGGTTTATTCTGGCCCACCCCTGGAACAATACCCTCCTGGGATCACTCTTTGCGTTTCT
>JAYVZU010000196.1:0-1920 GCA_043783075.1 Rhodanobacteraceae bacterium | reverse complement strand
GACGGCGTACAGCTTCACGTTTCATCTGCTTGATGCGAGTGGGAAGCCCGCGACGGATATGCAGACGTATCTTGGAATGGCTGGCCATGCCGCGTTCGTCAAGACGGATGGGACGGTCTTCGCGCACACGCATCCGGAGGGTTCGGCTGCGATGGCGGACGTGATGCTGGCCAACGAGAGTCTTGGCGCTTCGTCGGGCATGGATATGACAATGCCGATGGGGCCGATTGCGCCGGATGTGAGTTTTCCTTACGGCTTTCCCACATCGGGACGGTACCGAATCTTTATCCAGATGAAGCACGGACCCACAGTTGAGACTGGGTTTTTTGACGCTGATCCAAAATAGGAAACCGGGGTCAATTGGGGTAATTACAGACTAATGAGGTACTTGCGTCTGTCTTTTTAGACTGTTGCGCGGGTCGGTATAGCCGATAGTTGAAGTATGCAAATTACGGTGAGCGTCGGAACGATGGGCCAGGTGGTAGTGCCGGAAGCGGTGGTCGACCGCTTAGGGCTTGGGCCGGGTGCTTTGGTGGATATCCGAATTGCGGTCCATGCCAATTGGAATGTTGGGGTGGATGAGCGTTTCAATGCATCATTCGCGAAGTATCGGGATAGGATTCGGGCGATTGCGGGGGAAGAACGATCGGCCCAGGCCTGACAAGAAGTTCTGATCCGTCGGGTTTGCGTGTGGTGAACAGGCTGCGGGCAAAAGCAGTGGACTTTGTTGGGTTACGGGTCGTAGGTCTTTGTTATTCTTACAATATGTCCATCGTTCAAGACGCAGCCGCCATTGCTAAGGGAATGAGCATCACGCTCCGCGAGATGTTCCAGCCGACCGAAGTTGAGAACTATCCAGACGGTCCGGGGCCGATGCGTGGCGCGAAGTTCCAGGAGCGTTTCCGCGGTAAGCACCAGTTACAGCGCGACGAGAACGGCCTGGAGAAGTGTGTCGCCTGTTTCCTTTGCGCGGCGGCTTGCCCTTCGAACTGCATCTATATCGAGGCGGCAGAGAACACTGAAGAGGTTCGGATTTCGTCGGCAGAGCGTTATGCGAAGGTCTACAACATCGACTACAACCGCTGTATTTTCTGCGGGTATTGTGTCGAGGCTTGCCCGACTGACGCGATTACTCATGGCCACGGATTCGAGCTGGCGAGCCTGAATGCTACTTCGCTGGTGATGCGGAAGGAAGATCTGCTGGTTGGGATTTCGCCTGCCACGCCGATCTCGCCGGGTAGCAAGCAGGACCTTGTGAATCAGCTTCGGTAGGGGTTGCCCTACCCCCTATCTTAAGTATGTAAAGTCCGGATATAAAGGCCCTAAGTCCGGAATTGGGTCTGGAAATAGTTCAACTGATTTTGGTGCAGCCACTTTTTTTGGGATACAGAGAGCTAAGACAAAGGCGTGTTTTATGAGCTGTAAGTCTGTGAGATGACAGCTGACAGCTTAAGGCGGGTGACTTGAATTCATTGGTCTGGCGGGAGACTTTAGCGGAGTATGTTCGGCTGAACGCGATGCCGGTGGAGAAGTATGGCCATCAGCCACGGTTGTATGCGCTGACTTTGAAGGTTGGCGCAGGTTTGGTGTATGACGATGATGTCGTCTATGCGGCGGCGTGGTTGCATGATTTGGGCGTGTTTGTGGGGCATCGTCCGGAGGATTTACAGGCGCTTGCTCGGTGGGACCACGTGATCTATGCGTTCGAGAAGGTCCCGGGAATTCTTGGGCATTGCGGTTTTGACACGGACAAGGTGCCAGCGGTGCTGGAGTGTATTCGCAATCATCAGCCTAAGGATGAGCCGGAGTCGGTGGAGAGTGCGATTCTGCGGGATGCCGACATTTTGGAGCAACTTGGGGCGATCGGGATTGTGAGGACGGTCTGCAAAGTGGGCCGGGATACTCGGTTTGCGACTTTCT